>JAITWU010000300.1 GCA_031285115.1 Azonexus sp.
GCCGCCGGCACCGCGCCCTCGCCTTCTCACTCTCTGGCGGGGCGGTTTTTTTTTTATGCCTGCGGCCCACTGTCCCCCACTCCCCCCGCCCCTCGCCCGCGAGGGGAGAGGGGAGTGTCAAGGGAGACGTTTTGCGCCCCTCGCAACCGCGCCAGCGCTTCTTCCACCAGCGTTTCCGTATCCGGACGTGGAATCAGCACCGTAGGCGAAACCTGAAACACCCGTCCGCGAAATTCCGCCGCGCCGACCAGATAAGCCAGCGGCTCGCCCCCGGCGCGGCGTTCGACCCCGCCTTGAAAACGCGCCCAGGCTGCGGCATCGAGCGGCGTTTCCGGGTGCGCCAGCAAATCGGCGTGGGTGCAGCCCGCAGCGTATTGCAGCAACAGCCGGGCATCCTGCCGGTCGAGGCGTTGCCGCGCCCAGATCAGCGCCTCGTCGCGCCTCATGGCTGTTCGGCGAGGTCGGCGAGTTGTTCGGCCTGATGTTCGTGGGCGAGCGCGGCCAAGAGTTCGTCGAGATCGCCGTCCATGATGGCGGCGATTTTGTAGAGGGTGAGGTTGATGCGGTGGTCGGTGACGCGCCCCTGCGGGAAGTTGTAGGTGCGGATGCGCTCGGAACGGTCGCCGGAGCCGATCAGGCTTTTCCGCGTGCTGGCGATGGCGCTTTGCCGGGCGCGCACTTGCGCGTCCTTGATCCGCGCCGCCAGCACGCGCAGGGCGGAAGCCTTGTTGGCATGCTGCGAGCGGCCATCCTGACATTCGGCGACCATGCCGGTTGGCAGGTGGGTGACGCGCACGGCGGAATCGGTTTTGTTGATGTGCTGGCCGCCCGCGCCGGAAGCGCGAAAGGTGTCGATGCGCAAATCGGCGGGGTTGAGATCGACTTCGCCGATTTCATCCGCCTCCGGCATCACCGCCACGGTGCAGGCCGAGGTGTGGATGCGGCCCTGGGTTTCGGTTTCCGGCACCCGTTGCACGCGATGGCCGCCGGATTCAAATTTGAGTTGCGAATAAACATCGTTGCCGTCGATGCGGCAGATGATTTCGCGGTAGCCGCCCAATTCCGATTCACTGGCTGAGAGAATTTCGCTACGCCAGCGCCGCCGCTCGGCAAAGCGCGAATACATGCGGAACAAGTCGCCCGCAAACAGCGCCGATTCGTCGCCGCCCGTGCCCGCGCGGATTTCCAGCAGCACGCTGCGCTCGTCATCGGGGTCTTTGGGCAAAAGCAGCGTTTGCAGGGCGATTTCGAGTTCCGGCAGGCGTGTTTTGAGGGCCGCGCTTTCCTCGGCGGCGAAGTCGCGCATTTCCGGGTCACCCAGCATCGCCTCAGCCTCGGCCAGATCGTTTTCGGCCTGGCGGAAAGCGCCGTAACAAACCACCACCGGCTCGATTTCGGCCCGCTCGCGCGAGAGCTTCCGGAACTGCGCCATGTCGTCGCCCGCATCGGGCGTCGCCAGCAGGCGGTCGATGCCTTCGAGGCGGTCGGCGAGGAGATCGAGTTTCTGGCGGATGCTGTCCTTCATGGGGGCCACAGAAGCAAGGGGCGAACGGGGGCGCTATAGTAGCCGAGAACCGTCCGCCAGTGACCGACTGCGCCGCCAGTTGGCAGGGCAATCGCATGAATGCTTTTGGCATTTGCCCAGCGACAATAATCGTTTCCGGCTGCCACAAAAAGCCCCTCTCCTATCAAGGGAGAGGGGAGTATCGGACGCTGTCGACCATGTCGATTCAGGCGATTCAGGCGATTCTCATTCATGCGATTGCCCTGCGCCCGTTGGCAAAACAAACGCGATAAAACAAGAATTTGCTTAAAGGGGCCGGGCACCGTCATAATTGTTACTATTATTTTTGTCATTTTTTGAGACGAGTTACGCTTGGCTCAATCCCGTTGATGTCTTCTCCATCGTTCCTCTCCACATCGGCCCTGGCGAAAAACCTCGAAGATCATTGGCGAGGCTATCGCGTCAGCGGTGATTTCGCTTTTTTCGTCGAATTCACGGTCTCCCTCAACAGCCTTACCGAGTACCTGAAGCAGCGCCACATGCCGGGCCTGATGCGTCTTGCCGAGGAGTTGGAGCATATCGCCCTGGCGCTGTTCGGCGATGTCACGCAGCATCCGCTGACAACCGATCCGGCTGGCGACATCGAGCGCAAACTGGCGCACCTGCTCGGCGAATTACGCCGCCACAAAGAAACCCCAGCCCCCAGCCGCCGCCAGTCCGACCTGCCCGGCGGCGATGCCCGGACGCGCAGCCGGGGCGTCTTGATCGTTGCCGCCGATGACCATCCCGGCCTCGAAACGATGCGCGGTCAATTGAGCTTTTTCGGCTTTCTGCCGACCGTGACCTCCTGGGCCGAGCCGACCGCAGGCACGCAAGCGCCTCTCGCCATCCTTTGTCTGCCCGGACAATCCGGCGTCTGGCCGGAGGCTTCGGTGGCCATCATCGCCGCCCTGCGGGCGCGTTTTCCGGCGAGCCATATCTACTGTCTGGAAGTGCCGGTCGAACTCGAAAATATCGTCCGCCTGCAACGCGCCGGTGTTGACACCTGCATTCCCATCACGAGCGGCTATGCCGATATTCTGCCGCTGTTGCTCGACCTCGTCCGCGACACCGAACCGGAAGCCGACCGGGTGCTGATCGTCGAAGATTCCCAGGTCGCCACCGCTTTCGCCCGCCGCTCGCTGGCCCAGCACGGCATCGAGAGCCTGTCCATCGCCGACCCGCGCCGTCTGCTTGACGCCGCCGCCAAATACCACCCCGATGCCATCCTCATGGACATGCACATGCCCTTTTGCAGCGGCGTCGAAGCCACCGCCGCCTTGCGCCAGGTGGCCGACTATCAGGCGCTGCCGGTCATCTACCTGTCGGGCGAAACCGATATTGCGCAGCAGGTCGAGGCGCTGCGCCTGGGCGGCGACCAGTTTCTGACCAAGCCGTTCAACCCGGTCGTGCTGGCGGCGGTGGTCAAGACCAAGATCGCCCGCTACCGCGAAATGCGCCAGTCCGGCCAGCACGACGGCCTGACCCGGCTGCTCAACCATACGACGGCGAAAATGCGGCTGGCCCAGCACATTGCCGACACGCCGCCGGGCGGCCAACTGGTCGTCGCCATGCTCGACATCGACCACTTCAAGCGCGTCAATGACACTTACGGGCACCCCGCTGGCGATCAAGTCATCCGCGACCTCGCCTGGCTGCTGCGCGGGCGGCTGCGCAGCAGCGACCTGATTGGCCGCTACGGCGGCGAAGAATTTATCATCGGCCTGCCCGATACTGATCTGGCCAGCGCCCGCGTCCAGCTCGATCGTATTCGTGAAGATTTCGCCGTCCTGCCCCATGCCCACAACGGCGAAGGCGGGGTGATCTACGCGAGCTTCAGTTGCGGGCTGGCCGCCCTCAGCGATTTCCCGGCCCTGCCGGAACTGATCGCCGCCGCCGATACCGCCCTGCTGCAAGCCAAACGCGCCGGTCGCAACCGGGTCATGGTGGCCTCGACCGCCTCAATCCCCGGTATGTAGATGGAAGAGGCGGCTGGCGGCCAGTTGTAAATCGCCGCGATCACTGCCTTCAGCCTGATTGAGCGTCTGCATCGGGGCATGCAGGAATTTGTTGGTCAGACGCTGCGACAACTGTTCGAGCGCCTTTTCCGGCGCTTCGCCACGGGCCAGGAGTTTGAGCGCGTGTTCCAGTTCGTTGCGGCGCAGCCGGTCAGCAGCGTCGCGCAAGGAGCGAATCACCGGCACCGTCTCGCGCGCCGCAAGCCAGCCAAGAAAATCGGCGACCCGCAGATTGATGATGCCTTCGGCTTCGACCACCGCCGCCTGGCGCGATTCGAGGCCGCTTTCAACCACTTGCGCCAGATCATCGACGGTGTAGAGAAAAACGTCGTCGAGTTCGCCGACTTCTTCCTCGATGTCGCGCGGCACCGCCAGATCGACCATGAACATGGGCCGGTGGCGGCGCGCCTTGACCGCCCGCTCGACCATGCCCAGACCGATGATCGGCAAAGGCGCGGCGGTGCAGGAGACGACAATATCGTGGCGGGCGATATGCTCGCCCAGTTCATCGAGGCGGATAGCCGCGCCGTGATAGCGTTCGGCCAGCGCCTGCCCGCGCTCGACGGTGCGGTTGGCGACGGTGACGCCCTTCGGCGCACGGGCGCAAAAATGGGCGGCGCACAATTCGATCATTTCGCCCGCGCCGATAAAGAGAATGCGCTGCTCGCCAATCGACTCGAAAATACGCTCGGCCAGATGCACGGCGGCCGCCGCCATCGACACGATATTGGCGCCAATCGCCGTGCTGCTGCGGACTTCCTTGGCGACCGAAAAAGCGCGTTGAAAGAGCTTGTGCAATTGCGTGCCGAGCGTGCCGCTTTCTTCGGCAGCGCGCACCGCGTCCTTCATCTGGCCGAGAATCTGCGGCTCGCCGATGACCATCGAATCCAGCCCGCTGGCGACGCGGAAAGCATGGCGGACAGCGGCGGGCTGGTCATGGGTATAGAGATAGGGCGCAAGCTCACCGCGCTCAACCTGGTGATAGCCGGTCAACCAGTCGATCACCGCCTCCGGCGTTTCCGCCGCGCAATAGATTTCGGTGCGGTTGCAGGTCGACAAAATCGCCACCTCCCTGGCCGCCTGGCTGCGCGTCAGATCAGCCAGCGCCTGCGGCAGTTTGTCCACGCCAAAAGCAACGCGCTCGCGAATAGCGAGCGGCGCAGAATGATGGTTGATGCCGAGGGTCAGGATCACCGGGACAAATTGGCGCTGGGGTGGGCAATGGGAGGCGATTATAGCATCGGCCCGACACCGCCCTTCCGGCCCTGAGCGATTGTCGATACAAGGGAGCTGGCGTTGAGAAAAGCGGCGTCCGAGACATGGTTAAAAAAAATGTGCAAAATCCCCCGGTTCTGCTGAGGAAGCAGTAGAAATTTGGCTTTGCGAGGAATCACCCAAGCGCGACGCTTCTTTCTGTGAGCCGCCAGGCACGCAGAAAGGAGTAATCACGATGAGCGACTATGAGAGCCTGAGTGATAGCGGGTGAGCACTTACCCCAGGAAATCAATGGAAATTGCCGGAACTCATTGGCCGACAAAGCAATGAAAAACCCCGCAGTGACGCGGGATTTCGGACTTTCTCGGAACTTGCTGGGGAGATAGGAGTCGAAACACGGACTATAAACATTGCCACTGCGTTGTTTTTTCTGTTCTGCTTTCAAAAGTACCAACAAAAGTACCAACAATTTTCTTTGCCGTGGTTGATCATATCCCCCGCATGGCTACGCACAGGCGAAAGCATCAGGCCGCCGCAGCCGTAAATCAGCACTGTTACTCACTTCCACTAGCGCCCGCGCATGGTTCACTGACTGGCCGATGAAAAACAGTAGCGTCGCCACGCTTCCGGATTCCTGAAAACTGCCGACCGGGTGTTTGGTGTTTTCCTTGTTGTCCGCGCCGACCAGACAGCATAGGCCGTCAATCACTTCCTCAAGGTTTTGCATGAAGGAATCGGCGGATTCTCCAGCGCCGGAAAACCATTCCAGTTCTTCCGGTGTCAGTTGGTCGGCGCACCTGTCCCATAGTTCGGTGACGACGTTGTACATGCAGCGCGTCCCGGTAATGGGATTCACGGCTTCGGGGGCGGCTTTGGTTTTCGTCGTCATCTCACACCCCCGCAAAGTTGAAAGTCTGGCCGTGCACCGTCAGGCTATGCACCGCTTCCACCGGGATCGAACGGTAGCCGCCCTTCTCCATATCGAATAC
>JAITWU010000330.1 GCA_031285115.1 Azonexus sp.
TCATCATGGAAAGTTCCTCCCGCTTATGGTCACATTGATTCGATCAGACGACGCAAAACAGCCCGCGCCATGAAAAACGGATGCCGTCTATTGTCTAACCAATCATCCGGGATGCGACAAGTAATAATAAAAACACTGGCGCCTGAATGAGCAAGCCTGACAGGGTTTATCTTGAACAAATATTGGTGCCGCGCCTATGTCATGAGTTTTTGTTTGTTTTCTGGCTTAATCAAATAGACTACACAAGCGATTGGCAATGAGTTGCCGCCGTTCTTTGATGAAGTCGCTGAAATCATATCCATATTTACCATAAATAGAAAGCTTGCTTGGGAGCAGATGTTTTGCAAACTGATCTTGCCGGGTGGCAATCCAATCATCGAAACCCATGTCCCTATATTCACGTGCATCTCTTTCTGGCATCAGCACAGAATTTGCGAGTGTGTTGCCCCAAGATTTTCCATCCTCGATTTTATTTTCAGACAGCTCTATATGTTCATCACCAACCTGGGACGATGGCACGATCTGTACAACGTTGAAATTTTCCAATTTCCAGTCAGTTCGGTCATAAAGCAAACTAAGGCAAGGACGGCCTAACCCTGAACGATCCCTGGCTTCGATTAAACAAAAATCGTCGATAGCTTTATTGTCAAATTTCATGATGCGCCCACGGTTATCCATGTACTCGTTAAGTTTTCGTGCGGGGAAAGCTATAGGTTGCCCGTCCTGTTTGCAGAACTCAATATGTTTATTCAATGCACGCCGGTAATCTATCATTATATTCGTTGTCGCGCCCAGAACGCCACGAAACAGCACGAATATAACCCATCTGCGAATACTCTCCTCATCTTCTGGACAAAGGCTCCACTCGCCGACTGGTTTGCCATCATTGAGTTTGAAAACATAACAAGAAACCAGCATGACAACATTGAAGGACGGCAGGTAGCTACCGGTAATGCCAATTCGGTTGAACAGATCGGCAGTGAGTCGAAGTGCTCTGTCAATTTCAAGCCATCTCCGCTCAAGCGTGGCAATATTCGATGAGCTAAAATTTTTAGTCTGGAATGTGGCGCTTAAGTCATTGAAGAATAGACCGGAACGAAGCTGATACTCGTAACCAAAACCATTGTCCTGCTCCAGTGTGGCATGAAGATAATCGGCAAGCTCTTCTGTTGCCTTGCGAGCATCCAGATGTTTCCAGCCTAGCGTCACCATTGACATAAACAGGTCGCTTTTGCCAAGTTGGGTTCCGCCAGCGTTGGCACGGATAAATATACTCAATATTTTATTGGAATCCTGGTCTCTCTCCGTATAATAGGCGATACAGTCTTCGTGATGGATGATCTGATAAAGGCGAGTCAGGTTATTTCTCAAGATGCTCTGTTGTGTCGTATTCAGCGAATGCCGTGCAAACTCGCGCTCGATCGCAGTGTTAAGAAGCTCATCGCTGGTGATTTTAAGTATCTTATTTACTGGAAACCAGATAGCAGTTGAATTATCTCTTGGGGAACTTTCTATGTCAAAAAACTTGAAACCGTAAAATGACTCCTTGACGACACCCTCATCATCACTATCAGCCGGGCTATCCGGAGTTTTAAGAAGATTCAGGTAAAGTGCTTGCGTGACGTAGGCAGCACCACGGCCCCGCAGTCCATTTCTTACATAATAACTCCCCTTTAACCCGATCAATAGAGAGGTAAGGCGTTGTTGTCCATCAAGGACGAGGGTAATTGGGCGACACTCTCCCGTCAGGTCTATTTTTTCGTTGTGCATCCCGTTGTAACGAAAACTGGAAATGAATTTATATATATCCCAATCGTCAATATTTTCAGATTGCAATTCCCAGAAAAGAAAGGTGTTGATTGGGTAGCCCTGCATCAGAGAGTCGAACAGACTGACGATTTGTTTGGTGTCCCAGACATATGGGCGTTGAATGCTGGGGATGAACAGGTCTTCATCATTGATACGCCAAAGAGTTTCGGCAATTGTGGCTGATTGATAGTTCATGGCTCGCTTTCCATTGTGAGTTGGTCGTGGAGGCGGCACGAAGCAAAGCCCTCCCTTGTTAAGGTTCAAAAAGTCACGATTAGTGCGTGGCCGATCAGTATACATTTTTCGACCATGTAGGGGTGAAGACCCCTCTCAGAAAACAATTCGGCCAGCGGCTCAGGAAGATTCGGCTGGCTGTTGGCTGGTCGCAGGAAGCCTTGGCAGACCGTTGCGGCTTTGCCCGTAGTTATATGAGTCGTCTTGAGCGCGGGGAAGGCAATCCTTCGCTGGATGCCATCGAGGTTCTGGCCGATGCCTTGGCGGTTGCAGTTCCGGCTTTGTTTGAACCACTAACACCTGCCGACTGCCCCGAAAAGTCAGTCAAAGTACCTTTTGCCGCAGATGGCACCTGGTTTCATCCCGCTCTCACCCGTCCGCGCACGAGCCGTTATCTGGTCGGAGCCAAGGGCAACGAACAGCAGTTCGACCGTTTTGAAGATGCACTGGCCTATCTCAGGGAAATGCAGGTCGCTTACTGGCGTCGCCCAAATAGCAGCGGGAATTGGAGCATCGTTAAAGCCGTGCGTTGGGATGTGTTGCCAGAGGCTACATTGGCGCAATCTGTCGCATAAACTCATCGAACGGCAGCACAGTGGAAGCCATATCGCCGCAGGTAGAACTCCTGTGCCTATCTTTATTGATGAAGCGGGCGGCGATTGGCGGTTAGGCTTTAGTTGTTCAGCAATGTCACTGAACCGACCGTCTGCCGGATCAGAAAGATGAGCACCCCGAAAAAAAGGACGCCGGAGCGTCCTTTTTTATTGTTGCCTTGACCGAGCTTACTCGGCAGCCGCAGCCGCCTTCCGCGCGGGCAGTTTTTCCTTGATCCGCGCCGATTTGCCGGAGCGCTCGCGCAGGTAGTAGAGCTTGGCGCGGCGCACATCGCCACGGCGTTTGACTTCAATCGCAGCGACCAGCGGGGAATAGGTCTGAAAAGTCCGCTCGACGCCTTCGCCGGAGGAGATTTTGCGCACGGTGAAGGCCGAGTTCAGCCCCCGGTTGCGCTTGGCGATGACGACGCCTTCGTAAGCCTGCAAACGCTCGCGGTTGCCTTCCTTGACCTTGACCTGGACGACGACGGTGTCGCCCGGCGCAAATTCGGGAATGGTTTTGCCCAGACGGGCGATTTCTTCTTGTTCCAGTTGTTGAATCAGGTTCATGTGAGATTCCTTTTTATCAAAACTTCATCATTGCTCACCGCATTGCTCCGCTTTCGGAAATTTCCGCGAGGAGTTGCGTTTCTTCCGCAGTCAGACTGCGTTGCGCCAGCAAATCGGGGCGGCGCTTTCCCGTTCTCGCCAGCGACTCCCTGAGCCGCCAGCGGCGAATTTTCTGGTGGTCGCCTGAGAGCAGCACCTCCGGCACGCCAAGGCCCGCATAGACCTCGGGCCGGGTGTAGTGCGGGCAATCCAGCAAACCACCGACAAACGAATCTTCCACCGCCGAAGCGGCGTCGCCCAAAACCCCCGGCAACTGGCGGACAACGGCGTCAATCAAGACCATCGCCGCCAATTCGCCGCCGGAGAGGACAAAATCTCCGATCGACATTTCTTCATCGACACAGCGTTCGATCAAACGCTCGTCAATCCCTTCATAACGGCCACAGAGGAGAATCAAGCCCTCTTTGCCCGTCGCCAGCTCCATCACTCGCTGGTGCGTCAGCGGTCTGCCTTGCGGCGAGAGGCAGATGACCCGGCTCTCCGCCAGCCCCGCCTCACGCTGCGCCGCCTTGGCGGCGGCAATGGCTTTTTCCAGCGGCCCGGCCTGCATCACCATGCCCGGCCCGCCGCCGAAGGGCCGATCATCGACCCGCCGCCAAGCGTTTTCGGCAAAATCTCGCGGATTCCAGCCCTGCCACGCCCAACGCCCTTCTGCCAGCGCCCGCCGGGTGATGCCGCTCGCCGTGACGGCGGCGAACATCTCCGGAAAGATGCTCACGCAGTCAAAGCGCCTCACCAGTCACTACCCCACTCAACCACGATCCGCCGCGCTTCCCGATCCACCGCCACAACCACGGCGGCGACAAAGGGCAGCAGACGCTCGCCGCCGTCTTCGCCAACGACCCGCAAGACATCGTTGGCCCCGGTTTCGATCAGCCCGGCTACTGCGCCGAGCCGCTCGCCGCCGGTATTGACGACTTCGAGACCGAGCAGGTCGGCCCAGTAAAACTCATCCTCGCCGGTCGCTGGCAATACATCGCGCGGCGCGCCGACGAGAAAACCTTGCAGGGCTTCCGCCGCCGTGCGGTCAGCGACGTCGGCAAAGGCTGCGACCAGACCGTCGCCATGTGCCTTCAAGCCTTTCAGCGCCATCTCGCGCCACGGCTCGCCATCGCGGCCAAGCCACCAGACCGGCATTTTTCCCCAGCTTAAAGGGTCATCGCCAAAAGGGTGCAACCTGATCCAGCCACGAATGCCGTAAGGGTCGGCAAGCCGCCCCAAAACGACGATGTCGTTGCCGGACAAAGACAAAACTCAAGCCGCCGGAGCAGCGTTCTGCTTGACCAGACGGGCCACGGTCGGCGACAACTGGGCGCCGTTTTTCTGCCAGTAGTCGAGGCGGTCGGCGGCAACGCGCAGTTTTTCAGCGCCGCCTGCGGCGACCGGGTTGTAAAAGCCGATCCGTTCGACGAAACGGCCATCGCGGCGGTTACGGGAATCGGTGACGACCATGTTGTAAAACGGACGCTTCTTGGCGCCGCCACGGGCAAGACGGATAACAACCATGAGATCAATTTCCTGGGTGGAAAAAAGGGCGAGATTATAGCGTTTTAACGAGGAAAAACAAGCGGTTTGCTCTATCGCGATGACCTTCGGCGCTTTTTTCCCGCGTCAAAGATCCCGGCAGCGCCGCACAATCGACCGCGCCGCTGGCATGTTGGCAAATATATGGTTATCCTGTTTTTTCCATGAAAAATTTAACCGAATCCGCCCCCTCTCCGGCAGCCGATGCCGACATTCAGGGCATTCTTGAGTGGCTGGCGGTCGGACACGATCACAGCGGCAGCAACGACGCCGAACAGCTTTACGGTCAGTTGTTCAAGTTGCGCAATACACCACTGCCGCTCCCTCATCGCATCAAACTGCTTGATTTGCTGTGCGGTCATGTCGAACGCATTGTCAAGACCGAGTTGCAAGGCTTCCAGAGCGTTTCACTGCCGGTCGGACGCCGGGTTCGTCAACGGATCAAGCGGGTCATCCGGCTCCTGGCGGCGCTGACTCAGGATTACTTCAATTCACTGGCCAAATTGCTCGATTCCGATGGCGGCAATTCCTTGCACTCGCCTCAGAACTCGCTGTTGCGCGCCATGCAGGGCATCATCTGGCAAATCAAAATAAGCCATTTACTCGCCGCGCCAACCGGAACTGGCCTGTGGCAACAATTGCACGCCGCCTTCCGCACCGCCCGTCGCCTCAGTCTGGAAACCTTTCCCGGCCCGCGCGGCGGCCCCGGCATCCAGCGCGCCTACACCAACATCCTGCTCGCTGCGGTCGCCCATCCGGCTTCTTTTTCGGCGGCTGAACTGACATTCATATCGAGCTACATCGAAGGCAGCCCGTTGCCGGTCGAACTATCGACAATGCCGCCAGCCAGTGACGATGGCGTATTCTGGATTGATCCCGAACGCGATTTTCCGGCCCACGCCCTGATTCGCCGAATACCAGCGCCCCGCTCGCAACCCCTGTATTTCTCCTGCGCAGCCGTCGCTGCCGAGATATACCGCCAACTTGGCGAACTTGAAGCTGGCGCCAGCGCCGCCTCGCTCAATCTGCCAGCCTTCGCCGAAACCCGGTCAGGACAAGGCGTTCTGCGGCGGCTGGCAGAGCTGTGGGGCAACCCGGCCAAGCGGCGGTTTGTCCGGCGGCGGCAATTTTCCCGTGTCAACCTCTGCCTCGGCCTCGATAATCTGTGGCGTCTGATGCGTCATAACGACCCTCTGCCTCAACTCAGCGAATGGATGGTCCTCAACGAAAGCCCCGAAGGCTATGCGCTGATGCACGTCAAAGGCAGCACGGAGGGCCTGCATATCGGCGATGTCGTCGCCGTGCAGGTGATCGACGAACAGGACGAAAATCCAAAGCCGTGGTGTATCTGCCTCGTCCGCTGGGCCGTTTCGGAAAATCCGGAACATATCGAACTCGGCCTGCAATTGATCGCCTCTCGCGCCATCGCCGCCGAAATCAGCCAGCCCGACAATCTCGACGCCCACCGCGTAACCGCTCTGGTTCTGCCGGAAACCCTGCCGCTAAGACCGTTCGAGTCGCTGCTGGTAGCTTCGGGAAAAATCGGCAACGGCAACACGCCGCTGGTTCTGTTGATTGAAAAAGACAACCTGCTGATCCGCGAAATTCACGCTGGCAAACTCACCGAACAAACCAGCAATATTGAACTGTTCAACGTTACCCGCAGCGGTTCAACGCCCGGAGCGGTTCAGCCGGGCAGCGAGCAAGCCGCCGAATAGCACAATCGCCCACGACAGTTGCAGCCAGACGAGGAAAATCGGCAGCGCCGCCAAAGCGCCGTAGATGCTTTTGTACACGTCGGAAGCGCCAAGATAAAGCTCGAACAGTTTTTGCATCGCCACCACAGCCAGGGCGGCAAAAGCGCCGCCAGCCAAGGCCGCGCGCCGGGCGACGCGGGCATTCGGCACGGCATAGTAGAGAAAAGCGAAGAACAGACAAAGCAACAGCGCCGAAGCGCCTTTTGATAGCAGCAGGCGACTCCAGCCCGGCCACTCGCCAATACCCAGCGACGCCGTGACCGCCAAGGAGATGGTCAGCGCAATAGCGCCGAGAATGAACGGCCACACCGCCATCACGAAAACATACAGACCCAGACGAGCAGCCAGCGGACGCGGCTCGACCCGCCAGAGATGATTGAAAGCGCGCTCGATGGTATGCAGGAGCATGAAGGCGGTCAGGCCGAGAAACAACAGGCCGACGATGGTCAAATGCTGGGCTTGGTGCGAGTAGCGACCAATACCGCCAGCAATAGCGCCAGCCGCGCTGCTGGGCAGCAACATGTCGCGCAAAAGCTGTTGCAGACGGCTCAAAAGCAGATCGAAATACGGCACCCGGTCAGCGACTTCAAGAACCACAGCAACCAGCGGCACCAGCGAGAGCAACGTAGTAAACGCCAGCGCCGCGCTGGTTTGCAGCATATTCTCACGAAAAAACCGACGGACAACGCCATCCCCCGAAACAGGCTGGCGACGGTTGCGACGATAGCGGGAATGGGATGGCATGGGGGCGTATAATAGTCGACCCTATCGATCACGAAAAATGCTGCCATCGCCGTTGGCGCTACACCCTCCGGGGCATACCTCTTACCAGTCGTCCTTTTCTACCTTGTTCGACGCCTTTTCTTTCGCCACCGAACTAGGTGCCTTGGTTTTTTTCGGCGTAACGGTCTTTTCGGTAGGAGCTTCCGCCGCGCTTTCCCTAGCGGTGATCTTTCCCGGCACTGACTCGCGTACCTGTAATGCCCCAGGCTGCGCCGCGCTCAGGTCTACCTTGATGTCATCGAGCACCCCGTAGGAAAGATTGGGAGTGACGCGATTGATAACCACGTCGCAGCACAAGGACTCCATGTTGCCGAGCGATTGTCCGGTTTGCGGATCCTTGATTTCTTTGCCCAGCAGATAAACTCGGTAGCGCATGTTCTCGTTGATGGCCTGACCACCTTGGCTCAAAATGAC
>JAITWU010000352.1 GCA_031285115.1 Azonexus sp.
TCCCCATTCTGCGAATGGGGAGGATCTTGAAACCTTGGGCTTGGACAACTGTTACAGCGATAAACCCGCCGCCCGCGCTTCGCGCGGCGGGTTTTATCGCCTGACGCAAGCGGGACAGAAGGCGGCGTCTATTTCGGCAGCGCCCGCCGGATATTTTCGACCAGCCCGAGAAGCGATTGGCGCAATTGCTCGTAGAGCGGGCGCATTTCTTCGAGTGGCGCGGCGGTTCGGGCGGCGGTTTCGAGTTGGACGGTGAGTTCGCACAGGGCGGCGTTGGCGCCGATGTTGCCGCAGACGCCGTTGAAGGTGTGGGCAAGGCGCTCGGTTTCGGCGAGACGACCGGCTTCCATCGCCTGTTGCAGTTTGTCGAGATTCGCCGCCTGTGAATCGGCGAATTTGTGGAGGATGCTGATGTACAGTTTTTGCTTGCCCATGACCCGGTTCAAGCCTTCCTCGACATTCAGGCCCTCGATCGGGGGAACCGTGGGCGCGCCGGGGTTTTCGCCTTGCGGCTGGGGCTGCGACTGCGGCGGCTGCGGCGGCGCGGGCAGTTGGGCTTGGGCGGGCGGCGGATTTTCTTCCCTGGCGGCCAAGCGAATCCAGCGCCGCAGCGTGGCCCACAGTTCATCGGGGTTGATCGGCTTGGCGACGTGGGCGTTCATGCCTGCTTCGAGGCAGCGTCTTCTGTCGACTTCCATCGCATTGGCCGTCATGGCGATGATCGGCAGACGGTCGTAACGCTCGTCCTGACGCAGGAGGCGGGTGGCGGTGATGCCGTCCATGACCGGCATTTGCATGTCCATCAGGACGAGGTCGTAGGGCGACTGTTCGAGCATGGCGATGGCTTCTTTGCCGTCGTTGGCGATGTCGACGTGAAAACCTTCGTCGCTGAGGATGGTGTGGGCGACTTCCTGATTGAGGAGATTGTCTTCGACGAGGAGGATGCGCGCGCCGCGCACGGCTTCGAGTTCGCCTGCCGCCAGATCGGCGTCGGCGGCGCTTGGCCGGGCGCTGCCGGGGGCGACTTTGTCGAGGCGGATTTGCAGCCAGAAGGTGCTGCCTTCGCCCGGAACGCTGTCGACGCCGACCGCGCCGCCCATCAAATCGGCGAGGCGCTTGCTGATCGCAAGGCCGAGGCCGGTGCCGCCGTAGCGGCGCGTGGTCGAGGCGTCGGCCTGCTGGAAGGACGTAAACAGCCGCGCCTGTTGTTCGGCTGAGAGGCCGATGCCGGTATCGGTGACGGCGATGTGCAGCAGCGCGTCTTTTTCGTTCTGCTCGATGACGCGGACGGAAATGTCAATTTTTCCACGGTCGGTAAATTTGACGGCGTTGTTGGCGTAGTTGACGAGGATCTGGCCGAGGCGCAGGGGGTCGCCGTAGAGGATCGTCGGCGTGTCCTTGTCCACCGCAAAGTGGAGTTCCAGCCCTTTGGTTTTGACGCCCTCGGCAATCATGTTGCGCATGGTGTCGAGCACGCCTTGCAATTCAAATTCAACCCGTTCGATGACCAGTTTGCCCGCTTCGATTTTGGAAAAATCGAGAATTTCATCAATGATGCCCAAGAGGTGCTGGCAGGATTTCTGGATTTTGTTGAGGTAGTCGCTCTGCCGCTCGGTCATTTCGGTTTTCTGCATGAGGTGACCCATGCCGATGATGGCGTTCATCGGCGTGCGGATTTCGTGACTCATATTGGCGAGAAATTCCGATTTGGTCCGGGTTGCTTCCTCGGCCAGTTCCTTGGCGTGGCGGATGGCGCTTTCGGCGGCCCGCCGCGTGGTGATGTCGTAGAGCCAGACGAGGAGGCAGGACTGGCCTTCGTATTCGATGACGCGGGCGTTCATCAAAATCCAGGAGCTGCCGCCGTCGGGACGAAGAAGCTCCATCTCGACGTTCTGCAGGACGGTATCCGGCTCGATCGTGCGGTTTGTCGAGGTCAGGCAGATTTCAAAACCGGGCCAGAACTCGGTGATTTTATGGTCGAGGATTTTCGCCTTGGGACGCCCGAGCAATTCGGCAAATTTGTAGTTGCAGAAACGGATCAGGCAATCGAGCGTATAAATGCCGACGCCGACCGGGCTGTCTTGCAACATCCGGCGGAAACGGGCTTCGCCCTCGATCAGTTTTTGTTCCAGCCGTTTGCGTTCGGTAATATCGGTGAGCAGACCGCACAGGGACGAGATATTGCCATCGTCATCGCGGGTGACGAATTTGACGCAGAGATAATTGCGCCCGTCGGGGCCGATGATTTCGGCTTCTTCCGATTCGCCGGTGCGCAATATGCGATTGTCGCTTTCAACATAAGAGCGCCCGAGCGGCTCGGAAACGATGTCGATAACGGTTTTCTGGCCAACCACCTGATCGCGCGAACAGCCGGTGATTTCTTCCCAGCGCCGGTTGACGAGGAGGAATTTGCCCTCGGTGTCTTTCATGAACAAACCGGCGCGGTTGTATTCGACGAAGTTTTCAAACAGCGAGCGATTGGCCCGCAATTCGGCCTCGGCCTGACGCGCCGCCCGTTCGGCCTGCTTGGTCAGCGAGACATCGACCATGACGGCAACCGAACCCGCCGGTTTGCCATCGAGACCGAGAAAACCCGTCACCGAATAAAAGACATCGCGCTGGTTGCCATAAAGATTGACGGAAAATTCCCGCTCGACATGCCCGGTCTCGGCAATCACCTGCATTGCTTCGGCGTTGGCGTAATCCCGGCGGTCATCGGCAAAGACGCGAATATCGGCGATGCGCTTGCCAAGCATTTCGCTGCGGTCGTAGCGGAACATTTTTGCCGCAATCTGGTTATAACCCCGGAAGCGCCCATTTTCGTCGAGATAGAAAACCGCCGCCGGGATATTGTCGATAATGGTCTGGGTCAACGCCAACTGGGCGTCAACCTTGTGTTCCGCTTCACGGCGGATTTCGATTTCGCGATGGAATTCGGCCATATTGGCGTTGAGCGTATCGGCCATTTCGTTGAAAGTGGCGGCGAGCGAAGTAATTTCATCCTTGTAGTCATAGGTAAAACGGAAATCTTTTTCGCCCTTGTGAAAACGGTTGAAACCATTATTGAGCCAGGCCAGTTTTCCCGAAAAATAGGAAGCCATCCAGATGGCGACGCCAATCACCAGCAGAATAAGAACAAGAGTCGCCCCGGAGAGGTTGGCGAGAGTCGCCCGCATATTGTGCTGCAAAACGGCATTGGCGTTGTCGCCGTGGGTATCCATGTTGCCGTTGACTCTTTGGATAATGCCGGAGAGACGCTCTTTCGATTCAGTGGCGGCGCGGTGAAAATCATCGACATTGGCGCCAATGGTGACAATGCCAAACCCGCGTTTATTACCCGCCAGCCGTGGGTTGTATTGCCCGGTGTAATAGGGAATCGCCGCCGCCGTGGTCAGTTTCTGGATGCCGCTCCATAAAATCTGGAAAGAACCGGAGCCGCCCTGGTCGGTCAGGTTGTACCAGCCGACGCACTGCGGCGCGAAATTGAGCCAGCGGCAATCCAGCCCGACTTTGCCCTCAGCCGCCAGTTCTTTGGCCGGTTTGCGGTTTTGCGACTGGTCGACGAATTGCGGCGCGGTTTTAAGGTATTCACCCCAGGATTGGCCGCTTTTTTTGAAATCTTCATAAACCTGATCTTCCAGCCAAGGCACTTGCGGCTCACCATTTTCGTCATAACCGACAATCGAATGGTGGCGCGGATGGACGATACTGCGCCCTTTGGCGTCCCAGACAAAGGCGTAGTTGCCTTCGGCGGCATCGTTGATGTCGCGGTAACGCTCGCCGGTCGGCACAATGTGGTCGGTAAAGGACATCAGGTGATCGTGGTTGAGCGCCAGCGTCACCCAGCCGGTGATTTTCCCCCCTTGCGTGACCGGCGCAGCCCAGCGGACGATGCCCTGAAAACGCTTGCCGACCGGGTTTTCTTTGCCAGCATAGGCTTCTTTTTCCGGCGCGAAGGGCAGGCCGCGTTTTTTGGCGGCCTCCGGCGTGACTTTGCCGATGATGTGCGAGCCGACATACGTGCCGATCACGTCGGAAACGTAAATTTCGCCGGGCTTGAGTTTTTGCAGGGCGGCAAAATAGTTTTCCGCCCGGGCGTAAGTATTCTGGCGTTTGGTGATGTCCTTGAGTTGCGGCGAGACGCGCGGCGAGGTGGTGACCTTGATTTTTTCGACGCCGTCGAGGCCGACGAAGGTCATCTCCAGATAAAGCGGTTCTTGTTTGCCGGCCAGACGCTGCGGCGGGCGGTAATGGAAGGCAATGCCATTATTGACGCTGCCCGGCGTTGGCGCATAGGCGTCGGCGGCGGGCGCGTCTTCCGGCTCCCAGGCGTCGCCAGCGGCATCGAGACGCCATTTGCCGTGTTGCGTCAGTTGGCGTTGCTGATGGCTGATGTAATTGCGGTAAGCGGCTTCGTCAGCCGACAGCGAGGCAGCGAAAAGAATGTCGCTGTCGCGGTTATAAAGAAAAGCGGCGATCCGCCGGGCCGTATCGGTGGTCAAGCGCTCCATTTCGTCACGGGCGCGCATGTCGAGCGCATTGACCGCATCATTGACCGCGCTGTCGCCCACTTCGCGGACAGCCTGACTGGCGGTGGCAACCAGGTCATCCAACTGCTGACTGAGGACAACGCCCGTCTCCCGGGTTTGATACAAGGCAATCCAGACCAGCACGACCAGCGGCACAACCTTGATCGCAACAAAGAGAAGGATCAGGCGCAGCCGTACCGAAAGTCCGTTCCAGAATGACAGGAGTGATTGCATTGGTTCGTTTCCCAGCGTTGTCGCCGCCAACTATAAAGCAAAGTGGAACGAGGTAAATCAATACCACGGGATAAAATAAGACAATATCTTATCAGTTTTTCATAGACCAATGTCATTGCCAGCCCAAGGCGAAGCAATCCTGTAGCGTCTTTCTCCATTTTCGCCACGCTGGCAACGACGGTTATTGCTCAAAGGCTGGCAACTGGCTGCGGGAAAAACGCCTGCTGCCGCCGCCTTTTTGTTCCGGTCTTTCTTGTTCCGACAGTGCCGCCTCAAACAATATTTTTAATTTTATCACTTTTGTTGATTTTTTCAAATCAATCTTTTCCCGGCCCTTCAGGCAATCGCATCAATGATGTAGGGGCGGCATTCTGCCGCCAGCGGGCGACTAAAAGTCGCCCCAGGGCAATCGCATGAATGCTTTTGGCATTTGTGCAATGACAACAATCGTTTCCGGCTGCCGCCGGTACAACCCGCCCCCCCTTTACGTTTTAACCCG
>JAITWU010000329.1 GCA_031285115.1 Azonexus sp.
CCGACCGGTCGGCTGTCAATGTGGTAAAAATGCTCCGGGGATTGACAGCCAAAAGCCGGAAAATATAATCACGAAAAAAAACTCGACCGTCCGGTCGATAATCTTTACCGGCAACCGGCTTGAACCGGATCAATGTCAATCGGTGGTCAGCCTTGGCGGATCATCAGAAAGACAGTTTTCGAGGAGACAAAACATGCCCGGCAACAAAACGCTTGTGCTCGTCAGTCGGCCCAACGGCCCGCTTGCGCCTGACCATTTCGCCATCGTCGACAAGGAGATTCCGGCCTTGGCGGAAGGACAGATCAAGGTACGCAATTTCTACGCTTCGCTCGACCCTGGCATCCGCAAGACCTTGGGCGAGGATAAATCCTATTGGCAACCGACGCCGCTCGGCGCGGCGCTGACGGCCAATACGGTGGGTCGGGTGCTCGAATCGCGGCACGCCGGTTTCCAGCCCGGTGACCTCGTGTTTGGCACCGGCGCGATGCAGGAAATCAGCGTCTACACTCCCGGCAAGATGTGCTGGAAATTGCCGCCGGATTCCAGGCTGCCCTTGAGCGCCCATGTCAGCATTCTCGGCGGCACCGGCCTCACCGCCTATTTCGGGCTGCTCGATGTCGGCAAACCGCAAGCGGGCGAGACAGTGCTGGTGTCCGGCGCGGCGGGCGCGGTTGGCTCGATTGTCGGGCAGATTGCCAAAATCAAGGGCTGCCGCGTCATCGGCATTGCGGGCGGCCCGGAAAAGACCCGGCGCGTCGTCGAGAAATACGGTTTCGATGGCGTCATCGACTATCGCGGCAAGTCGCGCGAGGATTTGCAGGCGGCAATCGCCGAACTCTGCCCGGATGGCGTTGACCTGTATTTCGACAATATCGGCGGCATTCAACTCGACGCGGCGCTATCGCAAATGAAATGGCGGGGTCGCGTTGCCGTGTGCGGGCTGATCTCGGAATACGAAAGAACCGAGGGCAGCGGCCAGATCATGCACAACCTGTTTTCCATCGTTGCCAAGACCTTGCGCGTCGAAGGCTTTCTCAGCTTCGTCTATCACCAGCAATTTCGAGAGGCGCAGCGCGAGCTGGAGCAATGGATACTCGAAGGCCGTCTGGTTTACGACGACTATATCCGCGAAGGCATCGAATCCGCGCCCGAAGCCTTCATGGCGCTGTTTTCCGGGGCCAATAACGGCAAGGTCATGGTGCGGATCGCCGCGCCTGACGACGCGATTTGACGGGAGTTTGCCATGACGCAACCAGACAACCTGCAAGCCCTGCTCGACGCTCACGCCATCACCCAGTTGGTCGCCCGCTATGGCCGCGCCGTTGATTGGCTCGACATTCCCGGCATGAAAGCCTGTTTCGCGGACGCCGCCACCGTTCACTTCGGCGAACTGTCGCTGGCGGCGCATGAGTTTTGCGATTTCTGGAACAACATGGGCAGCGCCTGCAAAGCGCGGCACCACCTGTTCGGCTTGCCGGTCATCGCCATGCAGAGTGCCGATACCGCCGTGGTCGACGTTCCCAGCCTCGCCGCCTGCACCCGCGTCGACGCGGGCGTCCGGCTGCGCGATTTTGCCGAGTGCAACCGTTATGTCTGGCATGTCGAGCGCACGGCGGAGGGGTGGAAAATCCGCGATGCGCAGATCTTCATCGTCTGGTCACAGGGCGCGCCGACGCCGACCGGCATCGAAGCCGGAATGCCGCTCGATCATGATGTGACGATGCAACATCCCGCCTTTGTCGCGCTCTGACAGCAAAGCGCGCAGCCGTTATCGAGGCCGCCCGATCATATTGACACCCGTCCGGTCGGTCGATATTCTGGCCTGCCAAAAATAACCGACAATCCAGCCATCAGCACCACCTTGTCGAGGAGGACAAAAAATGAGCAAAAAAGCGCCAGCGCAACCATCGCGCCGTCAGATGCTGATCCGCAGTGGTCTTGGTCTGGGCGGTCTTGCCACCCTGTCGATGCCACCATTGGCCGAAGCCGCCAAATCTTCTGCCAAGCCCGCCGCCTCAACGCGCTGGGATCATCAGGCCGACGTGGTCTGCGTCGGTTCCGGCGCAGCGGCGGGAACGGCAGCGGTGACGGCGGCGGGCGCCGGGGCAACGGTGATCGTTGTTGAAAAAATGCCGATGGCGGGCGGCACCACGGGCAAATCAGGCGGCGTCGCCTGGATTCCCAACCATCCTTTTTTGGCGGCGCAGGGTCTCAAGGACGAACGCGCCGATTGTCTGCGTTTCATGGCTCGCTATGCCTACGCCCTCCAGTACGATCCTGACAGCCCGACCCTGGGTCTTGCGCCAACCGCCTATCGCCAGCTCGAAGCCTTTTACGACAACGGCAGGCCAATGATCGAACACATGGACAAGCTCGGCGCTGTCCGCTTCCAGCAATTCACCATGTGGCATGTCAATAAACTGGCCCCGGACTATGCCGACCATTTGCCGGAAAACAAAACGCCGCGTGGCCGCGCCATCGAACCGGCGGTCGGCGCGGGCGGTTCAAGCGGCGGCGGCAGTCTCGCCGGGGCGCTCGAAAAATGGCTGACCGACCGCAAAGTGCCGGTTCTGCTTGAACACCGGGTAACCCGCCTCATCAAGGAAGGCGACCGGGTAATCGGCGTCGAGGCCGATTTCAACGGCAAGATGGTGCGCATCAAGGCCAAAAAAGCGGTCATTTTCGGCACCGGCGGCTACGCCCACAATACCGATCTCATCCGCAAGCACCAGTTGGGACTTTACGGCTCCTGCGCCCGGCCTGGCGCCACGGGCGACTTCATCGCCATTGCCGAAACGGCGGGCGCAGCCCTCGGCCCCATGAGCAATGCCTGGCGCACCCAGGTGGTTCTTGAAGAGGCACTGGAAAACCGCGCTCTTGGCCTGGCCGCTTTCGTTCTACCCGGCGATTCGATGATTCTGGTCAACAAATATGGCCGCCGCATCGTCAATGAAAAAATCAATTACAACGACCGCACCGAGACGCACTTCGCCTTTGACCCGCTCAGGAAGGAATACCCCAATTTCCTCCAGTTCATGATCTTTGACGAGCGGACGCTGGACGCCTTTGGCGGCGACTACCCGTTGCCCGCCGATCGCCGCAGCGCCCGTCATCTCATCTCCGGCGCAACCCTCGCCGAACTGGCCGGGAACATTTCTGCCCGCTTGCAGAAAATTGCCGCCAAAACCGGCGGTTACGCCTTGGCCCCCGGCTTTGCCGAAAACCTCGCGGAAACCATCGCTCGCTTCAATGCTGCCGCCAGGAACGGCGTCGATCCTGATTTCGACCGTGGCCGCTACGCCTACGATGCCGACTGGCAAGGTGTTTTCTCGCCGATGCGCCAAGGCACGAGCCAGGCCCCCAATACGCTGCCGAATATCACCATGCACCCATTTACCGATAACGGCCCTTACCACGCCTTTATTCTCGGCCCCGGCGCGCTCGATACGCATGGCGGGCCGCAGATCGACGAACACGCCCAGGTGCTCGACCCAACCGGCAAACCGATTCCCGGTCTGTACGGCGCGGGCAACTGCATCGCCAGCCCGACCGGTCGCGCTTATATGGGCGCGGGCGGCACCATCGGCCCGGCCATGACCTTCGGCTACATCGCCGCCCGCCATGCTTTG
>JAITWU010000254.1 GCA_031285115.1 Azonexus sp.
AGGCAGGCAGGCAGGCAGGCAGGCAGGCAGGCAGGCAGGCAGGCAGGCAGGCAGGCAGGCAGGCAGGCAGGCAGGCGATGGCGTTGCCACTGCGCTTGGTCATGTCAAATCTTTTTTGCCGAAGAGGATGCATTTTCTTGCACGCCGATGGCGTGTTGTTGTTACATGGTGTGGGATTCTACACAACTTTCGAATAGTTCATATAGGCTGGGTTGCAAAACCGAGCTTGGGCGTTAAAAACGCTTGGGATTACGCTACGCATCATCCCAGCCTTGCTTTGCATGGCGCTTGACGTGGATAACAGTATCTACCCTCTTCTCCATAGAGGAGAGGGAACATCTGGTTTACTCCCCAAAAACAACAAAGCCCGCATCGCGGGCTTTGGTGTTGCATCTGGCGTCCCCTACGAGATTCGAACTCGTGTTATCGCCGTGAAAGGGCGGTGTCCTAGGCCTCTAGACGAAGGGGACAGAAACTGTCGTGCTTTTTGGTGGAGGTAAGCGGGATCGAACCGCTGACCTCTTGCATGCCATGCAAGCGCTCTCCCAGCTGAGCTATACCCCCGCCGCGAAAGAAGGGCGCATTATAGAGAGCGCCCCGCCCCTTGTAAAGAGGCTTTGGCGATTTTTAGAGATGTTTTTTCAGGAGGCTGATGGCGCGTTCGCGGCCCATCATGGCGACCAGCGCATCGACCGAGGGCGCTTGCGCCTGACCGGTCAGAATCACCCGCAAGGGCATCGCCAGTTTCGGCATCTTGAGGTTGTGTTTAGCCAGGGTTTCCTTGATGAGCGCGGCGATGGCCGGGGTTTCCCAGGCGACATCGGCGAGACCGGCGACGAAATCAGCCAGCGCCGGGAGGGCGTCGGCGCTCAGGTGTTGGGCGAGCAGTTCCGGGGCGGCGGCGCTACCGACATAAAACCCCTCAAGGGCGTCAGCCAGCGCCTTCAGGGTGTTGCAGCGATCGACGTAAAGCGCCGCCGCCCTGGCGAGATCCGGGCCGTTGGCAGTGACGACGCCACGCGCCGCCAGCCGGGATTCGACGCGGGCGGCAAGGTCGGCGGGCGGCAAGGCTTTCATGTAATGCTGGTTGAGCCACAAAAGCTTTTCGGTATTGAACTGCGCCGCCGAGGCAGTGATGTGGTCGAGATCGAACCATGCGACCAGTTGCTCACGCGAAAACAACTCGTCGTCGCCATGCGACCAGCCCAGACGCGCCAGATAGTTGATGACCGCCTCCGGCAAAAAGCCGTCCTCGTCATACTGCATGACCGACACCGCGCCGTGGCGCTTTGAGAGTTTCGTCCCGTCGTCGCCGAGAATCATCGACAAGTGGGCGTAGGTCGGAATCTCCGCCCCCAGCGCCTTGAGAATATTGATCTGGCGCGGCGTGTTATTGACGTGATCGTCACCGCGGATGACGTGGCTGATACCCATGTCCCAGTCATCGACGACGACGCAGAAATTGTAGGTCGGCGTGCCATCGGCGCGGGCAATGATGAGGTCGTCGAGTTCGGCATTGGCGAACTCGATCCGCCCCTTGACCCGGTCATCCCAGGCGACGATGCCATCCCTGGGGTTTTTGAAGCGAACCACGGGCGGCGCGCCGGGCGGTATCGGCGGCAAGGTTTTACCCGCTTCCGGCCGCCAGCGGCCATCGTAGCGCGGCTTCTCATGCCGCGCTTCCTGCTCGGCGCGCAGCGCCTCCAGTTCTTCCTTGCTCGTGTAGCAATGGTAGGCCGCGCCGTCAGCCAGCATCTGCCGGATCACCGCCTTGTAACGATCCATGCGCTGCATCTGGTAAAACGGCCCTTCGTCATGCGCCAGATCCAGCCAGGCCATGCCATCGAGAATGACCTGCACCGCCGCTAGCATCGAGCGGGCGACATCGGTGTCTTCAATACGCAGAATGAAGTCGCCGCCATGATGCCGGGCAAAAGCCCAGGAAAACAAGGCGGTGCGAGCGCCGCCAATATGCAGAAAACCAGTCGGGCTGGGGGCAAAACGGGTACGGACAGACTTCATGGGCAGGCGCATCCAGACAGAAACAAAAGCCGCTATTCTAGCCGACCCCGGTTTGACCCACCGCCCGCGTTATGTTGTAATGCGCGCCTCGCGAACGGGCGGTTAGCTCAGCGGTAGAGCACTGCCTTCACACGGCAGGGGTCACTGGTTCGATCCCAGTACCGCCCACCATCGACGATGAACAGACAACGGCCTGATGATTCAGGCTATTTTTTTGCCCGATGAGGAACTGTGCACATGATTGATATTGCCGCTTGCGCCCGTACCCGTTACACCGCCAAGGCTTATGATCCGGCGCGCAAAATTGCGCCGCCGCTGGTCGAGCAGTTGCGCGCGCTGGCGCGTTTGTCGCCCTCGTCGGTCAATTCGCAGCCGTGGCATTTTGTCGTTGCTTCGACAGACGAGGGCAAGGCTCGTGTCGCCAAGGCCACGCAGGGGGCGTATGCCTACAATGCGCCGAAGATACTCAACGCTTCGCATGTGTTCGTGCTGTGCACGCGGCACACGCTCACCGATGCGCATCTTGCTGCGATCATCGCCCAGGAGGTTGCGGATGGTCGCCATCCTGACGCCCAGTCCGAGCAAACCCGGCGTGATTCGCTGTGGGGTTACGCCGATCTGCACCGCTATACGCGCCGTGATGCCCAATCCTGGATGGAAAAGCAGACCTATATCGCGCTTGGCGCGCTGTTGCTGGGCGCGGCGACGCTGGCAGTGGATGCGACGCCGATCGAAGGTTTCGACAACGCGGCGCTGGACCGCGAACTGAAGCTGCCGGAACAGGGTTTCGTCAGCAGCGTGCTGGTGGCGCTTGGCTATCACAGCGCCGATGATTTCAATACCGCTTTGCCAAAATCGCGCTTGCCTGAGCAAACGCTGTTTACGGATATTTGATACGCCAGGGCCGGGGCGGCAGCGCCCCGGCCAGGCAAGATTACAGCCGGAAGCGGCTGACGCTTTGTTTTAGCCGGTCAGAAACGGTTCGCAGGTTTTGCGCGCTGCCAGCGACGGATTCGATGGCGGAGACGTTTTCTTCCGACATCTCGGCAATGGTCTGCACATTTTTCGCCAGTTCGACCGAAGCGCCGCGTTGTTCGCGCAGGGCCAGGGTGATGCTGTCGATGGCTTGCTGGACGACATCGGCGGCGGTGTGGATGTCGTCCATCGTCTTGCTCGTCGAAGCGGAAGTGGCGGCGATGTTGCGCACCAGATCACAACTGGCGCGCATACTGGCGACCGAGGTGTTGGTGCCATCCTGAATGGAACCGATCATGCCGGTAATTTCCTGTACCGATTGCGTCGTCCGTTCGGCCAGTTTTCTTACTTCGTCGGCGACGACAGCGAAGCCACGGCCTTGTTCACCGGCCCGGGCGGCCTCGATGGCGGCGTTGAGGGCGAGCAGATTGGTCTGGTCGGCGACTTCGCGGATGACGGTGGTGATGTTGCCGATCTTTTGCGCCTGTTCCGAGAGCGCCTGCACCTGGGCGGCGGTTTCTTCGACCTTGGTGGCGACTTCTTCGATCTGGCGGGCGGCGGCGCTGACTTCTTCACTGCCGGCGGTGGCCATTTTGTTGGCCTCGATCGCCCGACCGCTGGCGTCTTCGGAATTGCTGCTGACGTGGTCGATGCTGACGGTCAGTTGTTCGACCGCAGCGGCGGAGGAGGAGGTCGAGGTGGATTGGGTTTCGATACTGGTCGACACCTGATTGGCGGCGGCTGACAGTTGGCTGGCGTGGTCGGCGATTTCGAGAGTGCCCTGGACGACTTCGCCGATCGTCTTGCGCAGTTGATCGAGCATTTTGCGGACGGCTTCATTGAGCTGGCTGATTTCGTCATGGCCCTTGCTGGCGGCAACAGAAATGGTCAGGTTGCCATTGGCGACCTCGTCGGCCGTCCTGATGGTTTCGGCCAGCGGCCGGGTGATGCTGCGGGCGATGCTGAAACCAAAGATCAGGATGGCAATGGAAGCGCCCAGGGTGATGACGCCAAACAGAATATTCGATTCCGACAGGGCTGCTTTGGCGTTGTGCTCGCCTTCTTCGCTCAGGTGGATGTTGTGGGCCATGTGCGCGTCGATGGCGGTTTCCAGTTCCGTGGCGACCGGGGCGAGTCTGTTTACGGTGAAGGCGTAACTCTGGTCGATGTTGTTCTGGCGCGATATGGGGAAGAGCGTGAACAATGTTTCGTCGTACTTGGCGGCCAGGGTCTTGACCCGCTCAAACAATTCCTTGTCCTCATTGTCGGACACCATCGAGGCGTCATAGGTCTTGAATAAGGCGATTACCGCATTGCGGGTGTCGTTGATATGGGTTTCGACTTTGTCCTTTTCTCTGCTGTCGGTGCTCAGAATGTGCCGGTAGGAGTTGAGGCGCTGGGTGTAGAAGGTTCTTTGTATCTGGGCAATGGTTTTCAGGCTGGGCACAGAATTCTGGTTGCCGTAATCGGCGGCCTTGAAGACGGACGACATCTCATACATGCCCAGCAGGGCGACGATGATGATGCCGGTAACCGCCATGCCAATCAGCAACAGCAAGCGTTTTGTGATGCTCATGATGCTCCCTCTCCTTCGATGCCATTGGAATATGTTGAAGTCAACAGGATACAACTGCCGCAAGCCGCTTGCCAAGCGGCTTTGGCAAATATCAAAACGTAATCACCTTGTCCGCCTGCATTGTCGCCGCCGCGAGTTCAGCGAGCGTGCCGATGGTGACGCCCGCGATCAGTTTCAGGTCAAGCAGGCCCCGGTTGCCAGCGCAGGTTTTGCACAGGCGGACGGGGACGCCGCAGGCAATGAGCTGGTCGAGCATTTTTTCCAGGGTGTTGCCGGAAGCGTCCTGCTGCCCCGGCAGGGCGAGCACGGTGGCGTCCGACATGAGAAAAACATCGAGCAGCGGTTTTTCGCCGTCGCCCCCGGCCAGCGCCAGAGCCAGCCGCAGCGCTGAGAGGCAGCGTTCGCTGCCGTAAGGCGGGGCGTGGAGGATGATGAGGATTTTTTGCATGATCGTCGGCTCCTCTTACCCGCAAGTCCCGACCGCGCCGCAGGCGGTGCAGAAGTCGCAGCCGTCTTTGCGGATCATGGTGTGGTTGCCGCATTCGCCGCAGAGTTTGCCGACGGTAGGCAGCACCTTGTTGCTGGTGGTGTCTTCCGGTGCTTCGAGGATGCCCATTTGCTGGAGCGGGAAACCGGCTTCGTCGAGGATGCCGAGCATGGCGTAGCGGTGGATGATGAGCTGGGCGATGTAGGCGACGGTCGACGGGTAGGTCTGCTGTTTGCGCGAGCCGGGGATGAAGGCCATGAAGTCGCCGAAGGGTTCGGAGTAGTCGATCAGCTTTCGCAGTTTCATGCCGACCCAGGCCGGGTCGATGACGCGCATGTCGAGCGAGAGGAGCTTGCACAGGCCATCGAGGGCGCGCGGGTAGTTGCCGGCGAGCCACATCGAGTAGGGCCGGGTGACGCCGTCGGGCAGGGTGATTTCTTTTAAGCCCAAAACAAAATCTTCGCCGGTCGAGGCGTTGTTGATGTCGACCGTCCATGAGAGCGTGCCGTCGGTGCCGGTTTTCGGCTCCTTGCTGCTGAAGAGCGCGTCCTTGACGGGTGTCTGGCCGTCGTGGGCGAGCGCGCCGAGTTGTTCGACGCGCCAGCGGATGACTTGCGCCATCGCCGAAACGACGGAGGGCATCCGTTTTCTTTCGCCATGCGGCGGCATCGGCATTTCAAACGCATCACCGGGGGTTTTAGAGAGCGCGTCAAGCTTCATTTCGAGCCAGCCGTGGTCGTCGGCGCGCATGTCCATGGAGAGCGTCTTGGCGACTGCGCCGAGACCGCGCGGTTCCGCCGGGCCGTTGGCCCAGACTTCAAACGGCCAGGTGCGGCCTTCCGATTCGACATGGCCGACGAAGAGGGCGAATTTGCCGATCGGCGAATTGACCATGTAGGTCCAGCAGGGGTTGCCTTCCGGCTGGCTGGGGCGATCCGGCCAGCGCAGGCTGGCGAGAACGGGGGCCGACAGATGCTTGATCGAAAGCCGCCGGTTGGCGTCGGAGACAAAATCCTGCGGCGATTTGGCGTCATCGGCAGCCGGAACTGGCGCAGGTTCGACCGAGAGCACCGAGCCGAGAACGCTGTTCGGGCGATAGGTGGCGAGACCCTTGAGGCCCGCCTTCCACGCCTGCATGTAGAGATCCTGAAAATCCTCGTAGGGATAATCGGCGGGGACGTTCACGGTTTTCGAGATCGAGGTGTCGATGTAGGGGGCGACGGCGGCGACCATGTCGGCGTGGGCCTTGGCCGAGATTTCAAGCGCCGTGACGAAATATTCCGGCAGCTTGGCGACATCGCCGCCGTGGTGCTTGTAGAGACGCCAGGCGTAATCTTCGACCGAATATTCCTTGATCGTGCCATCGGCCATGCGCTTTTTGCGGCTGTAAGTCCAGGAAAACGGCGGTTCGATGCCGTTCGAGGCGTTGTCGGCAAAAGCCAGCGAAATGGTGCCGGTCGGGGCAATCGACAGAAGATGCGAATTACGCAGCCCGTGCTTTCTGATTTCCGACTTGATTTCGGACGGCAGGCGCGAGGCGAAATTGCCGCCCGACAGGTACAGTTCGGCGTTGAAGAGCGGGAAAGCGCCGCGTTCCTTGGCGAGTTCAATGGAATACAGATAGGCCGCATCGCGCATGAATTCGCTGATGCGGGCAGCCATCGCCCGCGCTTCCGGCTTGTCGTAACAAAGCCGCAGCATGGTCAGCGCATCGCCCAGGCCGGTGAAGCCCAGGCCGACGCGGCGTTTGTTGGCGGCCTCCTGCTTCTGGCGTTCGAGCGGCCAGTGTGTGGCGTCGAGCACATTGTCGAGCATCCGGGTGGAGACGCGGACGACTTCGGCAAAGGCGTCAAAATCGAAAGCCGCCTTGTCGGAGAACGGGTCGCGGACGAACAGGGTGAGGTTGATCGAACCGAGGCAGCAGCAGCCGTAAGGCGGCAGCGGCTGTTCGGCGCAGGGGTTGGTGGCTTCGATCACCTCGCAGTAATTGAGGTTGTTGTCCCGGTTCATCCGGTCGAGGAACAAAATGCCCGGCTCGGCGTGGTCGTAGGTCGATTTCATCACCTGATCCCACAGGTCGCGGGCGCGCACCTTGCGGTAGACCCAGGCGCCGTCGTCGCGCTGGTAAGCGCCTTCGCCCTTCATGTCGGCATTCGGCTCGGCGCGGTGCGTGAGTTCGGTAACATCATCGGCATCGACGGCCTGCATGAAAGCGTCGGTGACGCCGATGGAAATATTGAAATTGGTCAGATCGCCGTGATCCTTGGCGTGGATGAAATCCTCGATATCCGGATGATCGCAGCGCAACACGCCCATCTGCGCGCCACGGCGGGCGCCCGCCGATTCGACGGTTTCGCACGAACGGTCAAAAACGCGCATGTAAGAAACAGGGCCGGAAGCGCGCGACTGCGTACCCTTGACGCGCGCCCCCTGCGGGCGGATGGACGAAAAATCGTAGCCGACGCCGCCGCCACGGCGCATGGTTTCCGCCGCCTGCGCCAGCGCCGTGTAAATGCCGGGGCGACCCTCGACATTTTCGACAATGGAGTCGCCGACCGGCTGGACGAAACAGTTGATCAAAGTCGCCTGCAAATCCGTCCCGGCGGCGGAATTGATGCGCCCCGCCGGGACGAAGCCGTTTTCCTGCGCCCAGAGAAAGCGGGCCTCCCAGTGCGCCTGATCCTTTTCTTTCTCGACCTGCGCCAAGGCCCAGGCGACGCGCTTTCGCACGTCGTGGACATTGGTTTCCTTACCCTTGGCGTATTTTTCGATCAACACTTCGCTGGCGATTTCCTGCTCCTCCAGAGGCGGGAATTGCGGCGGGGCGGGAATGTCGGTGAGCGACAACTGTTCGACGACGGTACTCATTTCTTCCTCCTCTACAGGGCCAGCGCCTGTGGTTTTTGAATTTTCGAGAAGGACGTAATCTACTACCTATAGTAGGTCGCTGCAATCCGTTGACTAGATATGGGGTTTTGTGCCGCAGCAACAACCCTCCCGTCAACGTTGAAAAAAGCCCGAAAAAACAAAGCCCCGCCAACTTTCGCAGGCGGGGCCGTGCGGGTGGAAATTTTTTTCAGCGGTCGAGCAGACTCTGCGCGTGGCAGGCCATCATCCATTCCTCGTTGGTCGGGATGACGAGCGCGTCGACGCCGCTGCCAGCGGTGCTGATGATGATGTCGTTGCGGTTGTTGGCCGCTTCGTCGCACTCGATGCCGAGCCAGGCGCTCTGTTCGCAGACGCGGCGGCGGACGGGGGCGGCGCGTTCGCCGATGCCGCCGGTGAAGACCACGGCGTCGAGACCGCCGATGGCGGCGGCGAGCGAGCCGAGTTCGCGGACGATGCGGTAGCAGAACAGTTCGATGGCTTCCGCCGCTTCCGGCTTGTCGCTGGCGAGCAGGGTGCGCATGTCCTGGCTGACGCCGGAAACGCCCAGGAGACCCGATTCTTTGTAGAGAATGCGGCTCATGTCGTCGACCGAGAGATTTTTGCTGGCCATCAGATGCAGCACCAGGCCGGGGTCGAGCGCGCCGCAGCGGGTGCCCATCAACAGACCGTCGATGGTCGAAAAGCCGAGCGTCGTGGCGACGCATTTGCGGTCGATCATGGCCGTCATGCTGGCGCCGTTGCCGAGGTGGGCGACGATGACCCGGCCATTGGCGCGGTGCGAATGCTGCGGCAGGACGCGGGCGATGTATTCGTAGGAAATGCCGTGAAAACCGTAGCGGCGAAAGCCCTCCGCCGTCAGCTCGCGCGGCAGGCCGAACAGTTGGGCGATTTCCGGCTGGCTGCGATGAAAGGCGGTGTCGAAGCAGGCCACCTGCGGCGCTTGCGGCAGCAGACGGCGCAAAGCCGCGATGCCAGCGATATTGTGCGGCTGATGCAGGGGCGCGAGCGAACAGAGGCTTTCGAGATGGCCGAGGACGATGTCGTCGATGACGATGGGCGCTGAATAAAGGTCGCCGCCGTGCACCACGCGATGCCCGGCGGCGGTGATCCGCCAGCCGCTCTGGCTGCTCAACAGCCACTTCAGGAGCGCATCGAGCGCCTGCTCGTGATTGACGCCTTCACCCGGAATGGCGTGGTGAGCGAGGCGCTGACCAGCCCGGTCTCTGGCTTCGAGTCGCGTCACGCTGGTGCCGATGCCGTCGATCTGGCCGTGCACTTCGGCCTCGGCCAGCAGGGGATTGGCGCGATGAAAAAGGGCGAATTTGATCGAAGACGACCCGGCATTGATGGTCAGAATGGCCTCTTTCATGATCCGCTCCCTTTCTGGCGGTTGGCGTGGGCAATGAGCGCGGCAATGACGCAGGAAGCCGTGCGTGTTTCGGCGGAATCGGCGCGGCTGGTGAGCACGATCGGCACGCGGGTGCCGAGCACGATACCGGCGGTCAGCGCGTTGGCCAGGTATTCGAGCTGCTTGGCGACCATGTTGCCGGATTCGAGATCGGGCACGACGAGAATTTCGGCGTGTCCCGCCACCGCCGATTTGATGCCCTTGGTTTTGGCGGCGACGATGGAAACGGCGTTGTCAAAGGCCAGCGGGCCATCGAGCAGCCCGCCCGTGATCTGCCCGCGGTCGGCCATTTTGCACAGGGCGGCGGCGTCCAGCGTGGACTGGATTTTCGGGTTGATGGTCTCGACCGCCGACAAAATCGCCACCCGTGGTTCCGGGATGCCGATGACGTGCGCGAGGTCGATGGCGTTCTGGACGATGTCCACCTTGTCTTCGAGCGTCGGCGCGATGTTGATGGCGGCGTCGGTAATCAGCAAAGGCCGGTGGTAGGTCGGCACGCTCATCAAAAAAACGTGGCTGATGCGGCGGTTGGTGCGCAGCCCGTTGGCCCGCGAGATGACTTCGCTCATCAGTTCGTCGGTATGCAGGCTGCCCTTCATCAAGGCTTCGGCGTCGCCAGTGCGCACCAGAGAAACCGCGAGCGCCGCCGAATCGTGGCTGTGGGCGGCGTTGACGATGCGGATGCCGGAAATGTCGAGGGCGAATTCCTCGGCCACAGCGCGGATTTTGTTCTCCGGGCCGACCAGAATCGGCTCGATGATGCCAGCCTGAAAAGCCATGACCGGCCCCTTGAGCGATTCGTGATCACAGGGATGGGCGACAGCAGTGGGGATCGGATCAAGGCCCTTGACCATTGAGAGCATACGGTTGAAGCGTTCGCTCTTGTCGTCGATGCGCACCTCGGGCCGTGGCGCTTGCAACCGGTGCGAAACCTTTTCGTTCGGCGCCAGCACTTCGACCGTGCCGCGCACCACCGGCAGACTTTCCTGATTGGTACACATGCAATCGAACAGAACGTGTTTGTTGTGCTCGAATTTCTGCCGGGTAGTGACGGTCAGCGTGATGGTGTCGCCAATGCTCACCGGGCGGACGAATTGCAGGCTCTGATCGACCAGAATGGTGCCGGGGCCGGGGAACTGCGTGCCGAGCACGGTCGAAATCAGCGAGCCGCTCCACATGCCGTGGGCAATCACCTCGCGGAACATGCCGCTTTGCGAATACTGCGGATCGGTCGTGGCCGGATTGAAATCGCCGGTGAGGATGGCGAACAGCTTGACATCTTCCGGCATCAAGGTGCGGGTCAAACTGGCTGAATCACCGACGGCAATTTCGTCGAAGGTCTTGTTGTCGAGATAACGTTGTTCTTTGCTCTCTTGCATGACGGGCTTCCATAGAGGCTTGGCAGCGGAGGAGGCTGAGTATAGTGGGGTGCGTTGCAGCAAACAATGAAGATTCATGACACGCGGCGCTTTGTCGCCAGGCCGCCGGGCGATCAGCAGGCGGAATGACCGGAGCGCGGCGGAGATTAACCGCAAGGAGGATGACAGCCGCCCATTAGTGCTACTCTTCGGGGCGTCAAGCGTTCATCGAGAGGTTGCCGTGACAATAAACGCAATGCAGCCAGAAGCCGTGGCCGAAGTTGTTGACCGGGTGGTCGCCCGTTGGCGGGGTGATCCGACCTGTATGGTGCAGATTCTGCGCGAGGTGCAGGAAGCCTGCGACTGGATTTCGCCGCAGGCGATTGACCGTCTGCAAGCGACGCTCAAGGTGCCGCGCACCAAGATCGAGGGCGTCGCCGGGTTCTATTCCTTTTTCTACCTGCGGCCGCGCGGCAAGTACCGGATTCTTTTTTCCGACAATGTGACCGATCGTATGCAGGGCAGTCAGGCGCTCCTCGATCGCCTCTGCAACAATCTCTGGATCGAGCCGGGCAAAGTTTCCGAAGATGGTCTGGTCAGCGTCGAGCGCACGTCCTGCACCGGCATGTGCGATCAAGGGCCGGGTCTGCTCGTCAATAATCTGGCCATCACCCGGCTCGACGCCGGGCGCATCGACGAAATCGCCGACCGGGTGCGTAACTGCGTGCCGCTCGCCGAGTGGCCCGCCGACTGGTTCCGGGTCGAGAACAATATCCGCAAGCCGGGCATTCTGCTCGGCCATGACATGCAGCCGGGCGACGCCCTGCGCGCCGCGCGGGCGTTTGGCGGCAGCGCCGACGGCCCGGCGGCGCTGATCGAGGCGATCAAGGAGGCCAACCTGCGCGGTCGCGGCGGCGCCGGGTTTACCACCGGCCTCAAGTGGCTGGCCTGCCGCAGCGCGCCTTTGAAACCCGGTCAGGAGCGCGTCATCGTCTGCAATGCGGATGAGGGCGAGCCGGGCACTTTCAAGGATCGCGTCCTTTTGACTTCTTATGCCGATCTGGTGTTCGAGGGCATGACCATCGCCGCTTACGCGGTTGGCGCGCGGCGCGGTTTTCTCTACCTGCGCGGCGAGTATCGCTACCTCTTCGATACGCTCAAGGGCGTGCTCGAACGCCGCCGCCGGGACAAGCTGCTCGGCGCCGCGATTCTCGACATGCCCGGTTTCGATTTTGACATCGACATCCATCTTGGCGCGGGCGCTTATGTTTGCGGCGAGGAGTCGGCCTTGATCGAATCGCTCGAAGGCAAGCGCGGCACGCCGCGCAACCGCCCGCCTTTCCCGGTGACCAATGGTTATCTCGACCAGCCGACCGTGGTCAACAACGTCGAAACCTTTGCTTCGGCGGCGCTGATCGCCCTCAAGGGGGCCGCCTGGTACGCCAGCATCGGCACGCCGCAGTCGGCGGGCAGCAAGATTTTGTCGGTGGCGGGCGATTGCGCGCGGCCTGGCTTGTACGAATATCCGTTCGGCGTCAGCGTCCGCCAGGTGCTCGCCGATTGCGGCGCGACCACCGCCCAGGCGGTGCAGATCAGCGGCCCGTCGGGCGTCTGCGTCGGGCCGGAGGAGTTTGATCGCATCATCGGCTTTGAGGACATCCCCACGGCTGGCGCGTTCACCATCTTCGACCACAGCCGCGACATGTTCGAGGTGGCGCGCAACTACGTGCATTTCTTCCAGCACGAAAGTTGCGGCTTCTGCACGCCGTGCCGGGTCGGCACCTCGTTGTTGAAAAACCTCATGGACAAGCTGCACAACGGCTGCGGCTCGCCCTACGATTTTGCCGAAATCGAGAAACTCAATCTCTTGTTGCAGTCGATGAGTCATTGCGGACTGGGTCATACCGCCTGCAATCCGGTGCTCGACACGATCAAGAAATTCCGGCCAGCTTATGAGAAGCGCCTGGTGCAGAAGGATTTTACGCCAGCCTTCGATCTCGACCGGGCGCTGGCGGCGGCCCGCCAGATGACTGGCCGCGACGACGCCGCCGCCCACCTCGTCAAGGCAACCAGCGGAGAGGACGCATGAGTCAAACTTTTACCCTGGATGGCGACAGCATTCCTTTTGCCGACGGCCAGACCATTTTGCAAGCCGCAACGGCGGCGGGCGCTTTCATCCCGCATCTGTGCTATCACCCGGAATTCAAGCCGCATGGCTCGTGCAAGTTGTGCACGGTCAAGGTCAATGGCCGCCAGACGGCTTCGTGCACGATGCGGGCGACGTCCGGCATGACCGTCGAAAGCAATACCGAAGAAATCAATGCCGGGCGGCGCTCGCTGGTGCAGATGCTGTTCGTCGAAGGCAACCATTTTTGCCCGGCGTGCGAGCAGAGCGGCAACTGCCAGTTGCAGGCGACGGCTTATTACCTGGGCATGATGAGTCCGCATTTCGACCACTTTTTTCCCAGTCGGGCGCTCGATGCTTCGCACCCGGAGGTGCTGCTCGATTTCAACCGCTGCATCCTCTGCTCGCTGTGCGTGCGCGCCAGCCGCGATGTCGATGGCAAAAACGTCTTTGCCTTGTCCGGGCGCGGCATTCGCACGCGCCTCATCGTCAATGCCGCTTCTGGCCGTCTCGCCGACACGGATTTTTCGCCGACTGACAAGGCGGCAGAAGTTTGCCCGGTGGGCGTTTTTCTCAAAAAACGGCGCGGTTTCGCCGTGCCGATCGGCGAGCGCCGCTACGACAAGACGCCGATCAGCGGCGTCCCCGAGGAGGCTTGAAATGACTGCGCCGACGAAGAAGCTCAAAGTGGCGACGACCTCGCTGGCCGGTTGTTTCGGCTGCCACATGTCCTTTCTCGACATCGACGAGCGGCTGTTTACGCTGCTCGAACACATCGAGTTCGACCGCTCGCCGCTGACCGACATCAAAACCTGTAGTCCCGACTGCGACCTCGGCATTATCGAGGGCGGCCTGTGCAATGCCGAAAACGTCCACGTCCTGCGCGAGTTCCGCAAAAACTGCAAGATCCTGATCGCCATCGGCGCCTGCGCCATCAATGGCGGCTTGCCAGCGCAACGCAACCATCTGCCGCTGACGGCCATTCTCGAAGAGGTCTATCACACCAGTCCGGGCCTTGCCAATGGCATGATCCCGAACGATCAGGAACTGCCCCTGCCGCTCGACAAGGTGCACCCGATCCACGAAGTCGTCAAAGTGGACTATTTCATCCCCGGCTGCCCGCCTTCCGGCGACGCCATCTGGAAAGTATTGACCGACCTCCTGGCTGGCCGCGAGCCGAAACTCGGCCACCGCCTGATGCACTACGACTGAAAAATCATGGCGCGGGCCAGGCGGTTGCGCATCAATCGCCGCCCGCGCCATGAAGGAGAAAAGCAGAAATGAGCTACCAACTCGAAACCGCCCCCAATCCCGAAAAACTGCGCCGCATTGCGATTGACCCGGTATCGCGGGTCGAGGGCCACGGCAAGGTGACCCTGCTGCTCGACGAGCAGAACAAGGTGCATCAGGTGCGCCTGCACATCGTCGAATTCCGTGGCTTTGAAAAATTCATCCAGGGCCGCCCCTACTGGGAAGTGCCGGTTCTGGTCCAGCGCCTGTGCGGCATTTGCCCGGTATCGCACCATCTGGCGGCGTCCAAGGCGCTCGACGCCATTGTCGGCGTCAGCAAACTGACGCCCGCCGCCGAAAAACTCCGCCGCCTGATGCACTACGGCCAGATGTTGCAGTCGCACGCCCTGCATTTCTTCCATCTTTCCTCGCCCGATCTGTTGTTCGGCTTCGACAGCGACGTCACCCGCCGCAATATCGTCGGCGTCGCCCAGGCGCATCCGGAAATCGCCAAACACGGCGTCCTGCTGCGCAAATTCGGCCAGGAGGTGATCCGCGTCACCGCTGGCAAGCGCGTCCACGGCACCGGCTCAGTGCCGGGCGGCGTCAACAAGGCGCTGACCATTGCCGAACGCGACGAACTCTTGAAGGACATCTACCACATCGTCCAGTGGTCGCGCGAAGCGGTGCATCTGATCCAGAAAGTGCACACCCAGGACCCCGGCCTGTACAACAGCTTCGGCATCTTCCGCTCCAATTTCATGTCGCTGGTCGGCCACGACGGCGATCTCGACTTCTACCACGGCACGCTGCGCGCCCGCGACGACAACGGCAACATCCTCTTCGACCATGTCGATTACCAGAATTATCAGAGCCATATCGAAGAAGAAGTGCGCCCCTGGAGCTACATGAAGTTCCCCTATTTCCGCGCCATCGGCAAGGAAAACGGCTGGTACAAGGTCGGCCCGCTGGCGCGGGTGCAGAACTGCGACCAGATTTCGACCCCCTTTGCCGAACAGGAGCGCCGCGAATTCGTCGACTACGCTGGCGGCTCGCCGCTGCACGCGCCGCTCGCCTACCACTGGACGCGCATGATCGAAATGCTGCACGCCGCCGAGGTCATCAAAGACCTGCTGCACGACGACGACATCCTCTCCGGGGATCTCATGGCCCACGGCGAGCGGGCGTTTGAAGGCGTCGGCGTCATCGAAGCGCCGCGCGGCACGCTGTTCCATCACTACCGCGTCGATGAGAACGACCTGATCACGATGGCCAACCTGATCGTCTCGACCACCAACAACAATCAGGCAATGAACGAAGCCGTGCGCCACGTCGCCCGCCGCTACCTGCACGGGCGCGAAATCACCGAGGGCCTCCTCAATCACATCGAAGTGGCGATCCGCGCCTTCGACCCCTGCCTCTCCTGCGCCACCCACGCGCTGGGTCAGATGGCGCTCGAAGTCGAACTGCGCGACCCCGAAGGCGCGCTGGTGCACAGCCTGCGCCGGGCGTGATTCAGGCATGATTCAGGCGTGATTCGGGCATGACGGCAGCGCCGCTGGTCATTTTCGCCGTCGGCAACCCCAGCCGTGGCGACGACGCCATCGGCCCGCTGCTGTGCCAGCGCCTCGCCGCCTGGCTGGCGGCGGAGGGACTCGCCGAACAATGTGAATTGATCGAGGATTTTCAGTTGCAGGTCGAGCACAGCCTCGACCTTTGCCACCGGCAACTCACGCTATTCATCGACGCGGGCAGCAACACGCCAGCCCCCTACGCCTTTTACCCGATTGAACCGACCGCCGGTTTTGCCCACAGCACGCACGCACTGACGCCGCCAGCCGTGCTCCAGGTCTATCGCCAGATCGAAGGTAGCGCGCCGCCCCCCGCCTTTGTGCTGTGCGTGCGCGGCGAGCATTTTGAAATTGGCGCCGACCTGAGCGCCGCCGCCGAAAGCCACGCCGTCGCCGCGTTTGGGCTGCTGACCGAACTGTGCCGCCGCCCCGAAGCGGCAATCTGGATGACTCACGTCACCCGCAGCGCAGCCAGCGCAAAGGAACCGGACGGATGTCCCGTTGGCTGAACCGCCTTGGCTGGCTGTTGTTCCCGCTGCTCCTGCTCGCTGGTTGTGCCGCCTACGACGGACGCGGCTTGCAGCCGGGCGTCGCCACCGTTGATGAAGTCATCGCCGTCATGGGTCAACCGGCCTGGCATTGGCAGACTGCCGATGGCGACCAGCAACTCGCCTACCCGCGCGGCCCGAGCGGCGTGCACACCTACATGGCCTTTTTCACGCCCGACGGGCGCTTGCTGCGTATCGAAAACGTCCTCGACATGAGCCATTTCGCCCGCATCACGCCGGGCCGCGATAACCGGGAAAGCATCCTGCAACTGCTCGGCCCGCCCAATCCGGCATGGACCATGTATTT
>JAITWU010000030.1 GCA_031285115.1 Azonexus sp.
GTGATGGAGGAAATCCGCTCGCTGCGCAAAATGGTCGAACAGCATCTGGCCGGTTTTGCCTGGGGCGAATCCGCCCGCGCCGCCCCGATCAAGACCGAAGTGCTGCGGCAGATGCTCGACGCTGGTTTTTCGCCGCAATTCGCCCGCGACCTGCTCGCCGACCTGCCCGCCGGGATGGACCGGATTCAGGCTCTGGCCTGGGTCAAGGGGGCGGCTGACCGTTCGCTCCTCACTACCAGCAGCGAAACCGACATCGTCGACCGTGGCGGCGTCTACGCGCTGGTTGGCCCGACCGGCGTCGGCAAGACCACCACCACCGCCAAGCTGGCGGCGCGCTGCGTGCTGCGCCACGGCGCCAACCGGGTCGCTCTGATCACTACCGACAGTTACCGCATCGGCGCGCACGAGCAATTGCGCATTTATGGCCGCATCCTCGGCGTCTCGGTCTATCTGGTCAAAGATGCTGGCGAGTTGCGTCAGGCGCTCGCCGAGTTGCAGCAGAAGCATCTGGTCTTGATCGACACCATGGGCATGAGCCAGAAAGACAAGCTGGTGCCGGAACTGACCGATATGTTGAGCGGCTGCGCTGTCCAGCGCCTGCTGCTGCTGTCATCGACCTCGCGCGGCGATACGCTCGATGATGTCGTCCGCGCCTATCAGGGCGACAAACTGGCTGGCTGCATCCTGACCAAGGTCGACGAGGCCGTCAGTCTCGCCACGGCCCTTGATGTCATCATGCGCCACGGCTTGCGTTTGCACTATGTCGCCAATGGCCAGCGGGTGCCGGAAGATCTGCATCTGCCCAACCGCAGTTATCTCCTGCATCGGGCGCTCAAGGATCTGCCGGAAACTTCGCCGCACAAGCACGTCGGCATCGAACCGGCCCTGATGATGGCCAATGCCGGGATGATGACCGCCGGGGGCCTGCGTGGCTGATTTCCGCGTCGACCAGGCGGCTGGCTTGCGCCGCCTGCTCGGCGGCGGTCGGCAATTGCAGGTGGTGGCTTTCGTCGCTGGCTGCGAGGGCGTTGGCCGCAGTCTGGCCGTCGCCAATCTCGGCGTGGCCCTCGCCCGTCTCGGCAAGGAAGTGCTGATCATCGACGAACATGCCGCCGCCGACGACATTGCCGCCGCCTTTGGCCTGCGGAGCCGCTTCGATCTCCTCGATGTCGTCCAGCGCGAAGCCAGTCTGGCCCAGGTGCTGTTGCAGCCGCTCCACGGTCTTTGCATTCTGCCTGCGGCGCGGGCGGTGAAAAAACTGGGCCGTCTGTCGCCGCCGCAGCAGCAAACGCTGCTCGACGCTATGGCCGGTCTGGAGCGACCGCTCGATGTCATCCTCGTCGATGCCAGCGTCGCCCATTCCGGCGGCTTTTCGCCCTTTAGTCTGGCGGCGCAGGAAACCGTCGTCGTCATGTCCGGCAGCGGCAACTCGATCACCGAAGCCTATTCGCTGATCAAAAAGGCGAGCCAGGCGTTTGCCCGCCGTCATTTCCGCATTCTGGTCAACAAAGTGAAGAGCCGCGCCGACGCCCGCTCCATTTTCGACAATATCGCCCAGGTGGCCGCCGAACGAGGCATTGCCCGGCTCGACTATGCCGGGGCCATTCCGCTCAATGAGGCGCTGCGCCAGTCCTTCAAACTGGCCAAGCCAATTCTTGCCCAGGCCCCCGATTCGGCAGCGGCGGCGGCTTTCCGTGATCTTGCCGATGAACTCTTGTATTGGCAGGGCAGCGATGGCGGCAGTGTCGAGCATTTCATACAGCAACTGTTACACTTGAGCCAACGCATAACCCCAAACGTACTGCGAGCGTGATGTATACCGCTGCCGGGCAGCCAGACAGGGAACAGTTGGTTCAGCGCCTCGCGCCGCTGGTGAAGCGTATCGCCTATCATCTGATGGCCCGTCTGCCAGCCAGCGTGCAGTTTGAAGACTTGGTGCAGAACGGCATGATCGGGCTGCTCGACGCCATGGATCGTTATCAGGAAGGCTTCGGCGCCCAGTTCGAGACCTACGCCACCCAGCGCGTGCGCGGCGCCATGCTCGATGGCCTGCGCGAAAACGACTGGCTGCCGCGCACCCTGCGCCGCGAACTGCGGCGCATTGAAGCGGCGATCAGCCAGCTTGAGCACGAGCATGGCCGGGCGCCATCGGAAAGCGAACTGGCCGCAGCCCTCGGCATGTCGCTCGCTGATTACCAGCACACCTTGCAGGAAGCGCGCGGCCACCAGATCGTTTATTTTGAAGATTTCGCCGGTGACGGCGATGAGGATTTTCTTGAGCGCCACTTTACCGATAACGACGCCGACCCGGCTGCCATTTTTGAAGACCGCGACCTGCGCCAGACTCTCGTCAGCGCCATTGCCCGCCTGCCGGAACGGGAAAAGCTGATGATGGGCCTCTATTACGAGCAGGAACTCAATCTGCGCGAAATCGGCGAGATCATGGGCGTTACCGAATCACGGGTCTGTCAGTTGCACAGTCAGGCCATTGCCCGCCTGCGGGTGCAGATCGTTGGCGAGTTGCCGAAGGCGGCTGGCAAGCCGAAGGAGAAAAGGCTTGGATAAAATCAGTTTTGCCGGGCTGGTTCTTGGTCTGGTGGCGATTATTGGCGGTCAGGTCATGGAAGGCGGCAATGTCGGCTCGCTGGTTCAGCCGACGGCCTTGCTCATCGTCCTTGGCGGCACTTTGGGGGCGGTGTTTTTGCAGAGTCCTTACCACATCCTCTGGCGCGGCCTCAAAATGGCCCGCTGGGTCTGGATGCCGCCGGTCATCGAACAGCAGGTCATCATCGACCAGATTCTGAAATGGAGCCAGGTTTCCCGCCGCGAGGGCCTCCTCGTGCTGGAAAACCACATTCCGGCGGTCAAGGACGAATTCACCCGGAAGGGCCTGCAACTGCTGGTCGATGGCGCCGACCCTGAACGGATGCGGGAACTGCTCGAAGTCGACATCAACACCTTCGAGGACGAATGGCGGCAGTCGGCCAAAATCTGGGAAGCGGCGGGCGGCTACTCGCCGACCATCGGCATTCTCGGCGCGGTGATGGGCCTCATTCACGTCATGGAAAATCTCTCCGACCCGACCAAACTCGGCGCCGGTATTGCCGTCGCCTTTGTCGCCACCATCTACGGCGTTGGTCTCGCCAACCTCGTTTATCTGCCGATTGCCGGTAAGCTCAAGTATTACCTCAGCCGCATGGTGGCGACGCGCGAAATGGTCATCGACGGCCTCGTCGGCATCGCCCAGGGCGACAACCCGCGCATCATCGAAGGGCGGCTGCGGGGTTATCTGCTCTGATGGCCCGCCGCCGCCGCGAAGAGGAGCACGACAACCACGAGCGCTGGCTCGTCTCCTACGCTGATTTCATCACCCTGCTGTTTGCCTTTTTTGTCGTCATGTACGCTATCTCCTCGGTCAACGAAGGCAAGTACAAAATACTCTCGAACGCCCTCGTCAATGCCTTCAAAAACCAGACGGCCCAGCCGGGCGGCCAGCCGATTGTGCTGATCCAGGGCGCGCCGCCAGCGGCGCGGCCAGTCATCAAGCCGGACAAACTGCCCGACACGCAAAAACTGGAGCAGCGCCAGCGCATGAAAAACATCGCCGCCGAAATCATGGCCGCGCTGCAACCGCTGGTCGCCCAGGGCAAGGTGCGGCTCCTTGAAACCAGCCGGGGCGTGACCATCGAAATCAACGACAGCGTCCTCTTCCAGCCCGGCCAGGCGCGTTTGCAGCCGGAGTCCATCAGCGCCATGCGCGCCATCGGTCAAGTGCTCGCCAACTCCGATTTTCCCGTGACCGTTGAAGGGCATACCGACAATATCCCGATTGCCACTCCCCAATTTCCGTCCAACTGGGAACTGTCGGCCATTCGGGCGACCACCGTGCTGCGCCTTTTCAACGATGTCGGCGTCGGCGCCGAGCGCCTGACGGCGATCGGTTACGGCGAAACCCGCCCGATCGAAACCAACACCAACCCCGAAGGCCGGGCGCGCAACCGCCGGGTCAGCATCCTGATCGAATCGAACAGGCCGGAGGAGCCAACGGAGTTATCGGGCGGCGGTGCGCAGGAAAGCGCAAAACAGTAAGCCGCTCAAGCCGGAATGGCGGCGCGACTGCGCTCAGGCTGAGTCGACGAGGCGGCTGCCGCTTGGGCTGGTGGTTTGGCCGTCGTTGCCGTAGAGGGCGTCGGCGGCGCGGCGGCTGTCGAGGATGTGCAGCGCGTCGGCGGTTTGTTGCAGGTGCAGGGTAATCAG
>JAITWU010000073.1 GCA_031285115.1 Azonexus sp.
ACAATCGCCTGAATCGACATGGCCGACAGCGTCCGATACTCCCCTCTCCCTTGATGGGAGAGGGGAGTATCGGACGCTGTCGGCCATGTCGATTCAGGCGATTGTCATTCATGCGATTACCCGCCTCTCTCAAGGGAGAGAGGGGTTTTTGTGAGCGAAAACTGGTAAGCTCCACCCAGCCAAACGCCACTAGGAAATATTCATGGGTTTTGCTCCCAATCCGATCCAGTCTTACCAAAATGTCGGTTTTGAAGCCGATATTCGCGGTTCCGACCCGCACCGGCTGATCGTGCTGCTTTTTGACGGCGCGCTGTCAGCGCTCGACAAGGCCGAAGCCGGGATTGCCAGTAAAAATATCGAAGCCCGGCACAATGCCCTGATCCGCGCCACCGAACTCATCGTCGACGGCCTCTCGGCCAGCCTCAATGACGAAGGCGGTGGCGAAGTGGCGGCCAATCTCAGGGCGCTGTATGACTACATGGCTTCACGGCTGACCTACGCCAATTTTCATAGCGACATCGGCGCCGTCCGCGAAGTACGGGGACTGCTGACCGAAATCAGCGATGCCTGGAAAGAAATTGCCCCAAAAAACCAGCCCTAGCAGCACCTGGCGCAGCAGGCTCAACAACCTCAAAAAGCGCCTCGACGAAATCGACGCCGCCATGCTGGCTGGCGAGTGGGAGCGTCTTGCCCCCCTGGCCGCCGCCGCCGACCACAGCATGGAGGATTTGCTGGCGCACCCCGGCCACCCGGTCGCGGCTGATGGCAACGCGCTGCGGCAAACGCTCGACCTCGCCAATGCCTTGCAAACCCGCGCCGCCGAGCGGCGTCAGCAGATACTGCCGCTGCTTCAGGCGTGGCATAGCAAGGTGGCGCCAGAAAAACCGGCATCATGATCCCGCCCGACCTCGCCAGTAATCTGCGCGGGGTATTGCCGCCAGCGCCACAACAGCAGGATGCCGCAGCGCCGGTCATTTCGGCGCAAAGAATCGCCGACGCGCTGTCCAACCTCATGCCCGGTCAGCGGATCATGGCCGAAATCCAGGCCATGCTGCCGAACGGCGCTTTCCGCGCTATGGTCGCCCAGCGCGAAGTGACGCTGGCCCTGCCCTTCGCGGCCAAGGCGGGCGACAGTCTGGAACTGGAAGTGCTCGAAAGCGACGGCAAGCTGACCCTGGCTTTCGTCGCCAATCGCACGACCGGCCAGCAGGCCGCCAGCGGGCAGGCCGGGCAATCGGCGCCAGCCACCTTGAGCCAGACAGGCCGCCTCATCGGCGGCCTGATCGGCCGCGCCGACGACGCCGCCGCCCGCGCCGCGCCCGCGCCGTTGAACGGCAACCAGCCGCTGTTGAAAGGTTTTCCCGACGCGACCCAATTGGCCCCCGTGCTCAAAGAGGCATTGAGCCAGAGCGGTGTTTTTTACGAAGCGCATCAGGCGCGCTGGGTTGCCGGTCAATTGCCGACGGACGCCCTGCGTCAGGAGCCGCAGGGCAAACTGCCGCCCGCCATGCAACCCGCTGCGCAGCCGGATACGGCAATGGCGACGACCAGCGCCGCCCGCAATGAACCGGCAGCCATGACACAACAAGGCGCGGCGGCGCAGCAGACGCTGACGCAGCAAGGCAACGCCATCCCGCGCGAATTGACGCCCATCGTCCAGCAACAGCTCGACGCGCTGGCAACGCAGAATTACGCTTGGCAGGGCCAAGTCTGGCAAGGCCAGAAAATGTGGTGGGAGATTTCCGAAGAACCCGAACAAACCAGCCGCGATGGCGATGAAAGCGAGCGCCGCTGGCAAACCCGCCTCAAGCTCGATCTGCCCGCCCTGGGCGGCATCGAGGCCCGCTTGCGCTTGCAGGCGGGGGGCCGGGTCGATATTCAGATCATCACCGCGAGCGGCGACAGCGAGCAGCGCCTCGCCGATCAACTGTCTGGTCTGCGCGACCAGTTTGCCGCCGCCGGTCTCGATCTGACCCGGTTACAGGTGCAACATGGCGAAGACCTCGACTGATTCGGCCCGCGAAGCCATCGCCCTGGCCTACCGGCAAACCGATGCCGCGCCGCGCGTCGTGGCCCGTGGCAAGGGCCTGATCGCCGAGCAAATCATCGAACGCGCCCGCGAACACGGCGTTTATGTGCATGAGTCGCCGGAACTGGTCGCCCTGCTGACTCAGGTGGACATCGACGAACACATCCCGCCGCAGCTTTACATGGCTGTCGCCGAACTGCTGGCCTGGCTCTACCGCATCGAACACGGCGGCGCTGCGCCAGCGCCGCCAATCTGAAGGCACAGCAAAAAGCAGCCGATCATTTATGATGCTCGGGTTATTTCTTGCGAGCACCCGATCCTGCCATGACTGAAGCGCCTTCGACATCCGAATTCGAGATTGATCATCCCGACATATTCGCTCAGTTCCGCCTCACCAACCGGCAGGAAATCCTTTTTTACCTGAATCTGCTGGTGCAGCGCCGGGCGCTCCTCAGTGCGCATGTCAATGGCGGCCGCCACTTTTTTCTGACTTCGATCATTGCGGTCAACACCATGACCGGCGAGATTTTTCTCGATCCGCCGAATATCGAAGAAAGCTATGCCGAGGCGATCACCGCCCGGCAGACGACTTTGCTGACCACGCTCGACCGGGTCAAGATCCAGCTCCGTCTCGGCGTCTTTTCGCCGACCACTTGTGATGGTCAGGAGGCCCTCGCGGCGGCGCTGCCAACTGAATTGCTGCGTCTGCAACGGCGCGAATTTTTCCGCCTCGAACCGCCGGTCACGGCGCCAATCATCTGTCAGGTGGCGGCGACCACTCCGGAAAACCCGTTGCAAGTCCTCGACCTGCATTTGTCCGACATCAGCGTCGGCGGACTCTGTCTGGTTGCCAAGCCGGAGATGGCCGCCCTTTTTCCGCGCGATGCGCTGTTTCAGCATTGCCGGCTGGAATTTCCCGATGAAGGCGTGATCCGGGTCAATCTGCGGGTACACAAGGCGGTCAACTTCTCGACCCACGAAGGTCATCACACCCTGCGCGTCGGTTGCGAATTCGTCGATTTACCAGCCACCGCAATGGCTTTCATTCAACGCTATATCACCCGCATCGAACGCGAACGCAAGGCGCGGGGCTGGGGTTTATCCTGAAGCACCCTGCGATTTTCAGGTCAGGCGCCATCAACAACCGTTTGATCTGGAGACGGAATCAAACCTGCATGTTCATCATGTCCTGATAAGCCGTGACCAGCTTGTTGCGGACTTGAACCATTTCCTGAAAAGAGATGCTGGCCGTTTGCAGGGCGATCATCACCTCATGCAGGCTTTGCGAGGTGTCGCCAGCGGCGAGTTTTTCACCCATCTGGGTGGCCTCCTGCTGCACGGTATTGACGCTGTCGATGGAGTTTTTCAGCACTGCGGCAAAATCGACGCCGCCAGTCGTGGCGGGCGTTTCCGTCGTTTTTCCGGAAGCCTGGGCGGCGGTGCTGCGCAACGCGCTCAACATGCTTTCGATGCCTTGAGTATCCATTTATCTGCTCCTGAATCCTTGGCTATTATCTAGCAATTTTCAGGCCAAAATCAGCCGTTGAAATACCCTTCGTCCCGATACTGCTGCAATTTGTAGCGCAAGGTCCGTTCAGAAATGCCCAGACGCTCGATCGCCGCTTTGCGCGAGCCGCCGACTTCAGAGAGGGTGCGCAGGATGTGTTCGCGCTCCAAGTCTTTCATGTTATCGGCTTTTTTGGCCGGTTCCGTTTTGTCCGGCTCCGGCGCGTCATCCGCCGCGCTCACGGCGCGCGCGGGCAGATGCAGGTGTTCCGGCGTGATTGCGCTGCCGGTCGAGAGAATCAGCGCCCTCTGGATGAGATTTTCCAGTTCGCGGACATTGCCCGGCCAGTGGTAGGCCGTCAGCGCCGCTTCGGCGGCAGGCGACAGCGTGACGCCGGGGCGGCCCAGACGCCCGCCGTGGTCGACGACGAAATGGCGGGCGATGGCGGCAATATCCTGCGGCCGCTCGCGCAGCGCCGGGATGGCGACCGGGAAGACGTTGAGGCGATAGTACAAATCTTCACGGAAAACGCCTTTTTTGACGGCTTCCGCCATGTCGCGGTTGGAGGTGGCGATGATGCGGATATTGAGCGGCACCGGCTTTTTGCCGCCGACGCGCTCGACTTCGCGCTCCTGCAAGACGCGCAGCAGCTTGGCTTGCAGACCGGCGGGCATTTCGGTCACTTCATCGAGCAACAGCGTGCCGTTCTGGGCCTGCTCGAACTTGCCCGCCTGCGCTTGCTGGGCGCCGGTGAATGCGCCTTTTTCGTAGCCGAACAAAGTGGCTTCGAGGAGGCTGTCAGGAATGGCGGCGCAGTTGATGGCGACGAACGGCCCATCGCGCCGCGCCGAATGGCGGTGGATGTAACGCGCCACGACTTCCTTGCCGACGCCGGATTCGCCGGTCAAAAGCACTGTCGCATCGGTCTGGGCGACGCGCCCGGCAATGGCGAACAGGTCGCGGCTGGCGGGGTCGAGGGCGATCACGCCAGCGCCTGCGCTGACCTCGGCGGGCAGCTCGAATTTGTTGATGTGGGCGAGCAGCGCCGCCGGTTCAAAGGGCTTCAACAAAAAATCGCAAGCGCCGGAGCGCATGGCGTCGACGGCCTTGTCGACCTCGGCATAGGCCGTCATCAGCACCACCGGCAGGTGCGGCAGGCGGTGGCGGATTTCTTTGAGCAGGGCGATGCCGTCCATCGGCATCATCCGCACGTCGCTGACGACGATGGAAAACGCCTGTTCCGCGAGCGCCTGCAAAGCCGCCGCGCCGCCATCGACGGCGACGTAAGCGCGTCCGGCGAGTTCGAGCGTATCGCCAATCGCTTCGCGCAGACTGGCGTCGTCTTCGACGACGAGAATGGGCAGTTGGTGTTCAGCCATGATGTCGGTATTCCAGTTTCAATTCAAAAGCCCCCGGCCCTTGAGGGGGACGATCGGGCGGAGGTGATTGATGCGTTTGCGCTTCATTCCAGCGTCTCGACATCATTTTCCACCGCCGTCGGTAGTGTCATCACGAATTCGGCCCCCGCGCCGGGTTCGGAAAAGACT
>JAITWU010000091.1 GCA_031285115.1 Azonexus sp.
ACGGCAGCGACGACCGTGCCAGCCAGCAGCACCGCCAGCGGCCCCGGCGCGCGTTGCAGGAATTTCAGTTTTTGCGCCAGTCGGTTGTAAAAAAGGAGAAAGAAAAAACAGGCCAGCGCCAACGCCAGCGTCGGCAGGTCGACCGTATCGGCCTTGGCGGCCAGCGTCTGAATCCGGGCGAAAAACTCAGCGGGCAGGCTGTCGATTGAAAGGCCGAAAAAATCCTTGATCTGGGCCAGAAAGATGACCACGGCAATGCCATTGGTAAAACCAATGACCACCGGCACCGGAATAAAACGGATCACCTGCCCCAGCCGCGCCAGCCCCATCGCCAGCAACAGCGCGCCAGCCAGCAGCGTCGCGCCGAGCAGATTGGTCACGCCATGCGCCGCGACAATGCCATAAATAATCGGAATAAACGCCCCGGTCGGCCCGCCGATCTGAACCCGCGAACCGCCCAGCGCCGAGATGATGAAACCGGCGACAATGGCCGTCCAGATACCCGCCGTCGGCGACAACCCGGAAGCAATGGCAAACGCCATCGCCAGCGGCAAGGCGAGCACACCAACGGTAAGACCGGCAGCCAGATCCCTGCCGAATTGAACCTTGTTGTAACCCGGCAGACAATCAAGCAACTTGGGGCGGAAGGCAATTTTCATGGCGCGCTCGCGGGGAGGATGCGAGGGATTATAGTTGCCCTGTTAAACAATCGGACAAGGATGGATAACCCGTTCGCATGGCATACAGCGCCACTTCAGCAAACTGCCGGTTGCCCGCTGCTCCCTCTGCCCGTCGGCTTTCCCGGCATCATGACCTGCTCCTGAAATCCAAATCTCAGGATGTGGGCATAAATTTTGGCCTGTAAACAGACCCCAAGTTCCATAAAAATGGCGCCAAAGCCGCTGGCAGCGGCCTTGCGGTTCGCCCAGGCAGCCCGGCGTTGAGTATCACGCCGGGCTGTCGTGTGTTACACCAACGTCTTCACCAGCGTCGCCCGGTCGCCCGGCAGCATGTCCATTGGCGCGATTTCGGGCATGGTGTAGGCGCCGGGTTTGAGGTGGCGGGCGGCGGCGCGGGCGCAGGAGATCATGATCTGCGAGGTCAGCGCCGGGTTGTTGATGGTCATGCGGAATTCAAAGAGCTGATTTTGCGTCGCGCCGCTGACGCCTTTTCTCTCCATCTGCACGCCGTGGCCCATGTCTTTGATTTCGTCGATGCTCGGCACGGCGAAAACGCGGGTGTCGTCGTGGGCGAAATAGGCGTCAGCCTTGATCGCCGCCGACACGGCGGACAGATCGGCGCCGGGTTCGAGTTCGACGTACACCATGCGGCGATGGACGCCGGTGCCGGTCGGGATGGTCATCGAGAGCGCGTCCTTGACGCCGGGTTTGCCCTTGGCGCAGACCGAATGGCCCATGCTCATGCCGGGGCCGAAGTTGGTGTAGGTGATGCCTTTGGGGGCCATCGCCAGCAGAAGGGCGCGCAGGAGCGAATCGCTGCCGGGGTCCCAGCCGGCGGAAACGACGGCGACGCTGTTGTGTTTTTTGCCGACGGCGTCGAGATCAGAGCGCAGTTGCCACAGCGATTCGCCGTGGATGTCGTAACTGTCGACCGTGTGGATGCCGCGCGCCAGATAGTGCGGCGCGGTTTCGGGGATGCTGCGGGTCGGGCCGCACAAAATCGCCACATCGACCTTGCCGAGTTGTTCAACGTCAGTGACGACCTTGATTCCAGCGAGTTGTTTTGCTTCTTCCGCCGATGTCGCCGCCGAGCGCCGGACGACCCCGGCCAGTTCCATATCCGGCGCGGCTTCCACCGCTTCGACCGCATAACGGCCAATGTTGCCGTAACCCACTACCGCAATTCGCAGAGCTTTCATCTTGTTCCAATCAGGGTTGAGAAAAACCGTCATCGTACCGAAGGCCGTTGTGACCGTGCGTGACTAACGGTTATGCCCTGTCATTGGTTTACGCCGCAACGTAACTGCGCCAGCGCAATGGCTGCTTCAATCGCGGCGCGGGCTTGCGGGCTGTTCTTCCAGCAGGTCGAGCCGGTCAGGGCGGCGGCGCTGGCGACGATTTCCTGCGCGTCGGCCCGGCTCAACTGCGCGAGCGTCGTAAATCCCATTTGTTCGAGTCGGGCAATGACCGTCGGGCCGACGCCTTTGACGGAGAGCAGGGCCTTTTTGTCGTCGCTGGCAAAGGGCATTGGTTTCTTCCTTTCAAACCAGCCAATCCTGCGGCTGCAAAAAAACCTCGTACAGTTCTGCTTCGGCGCTACCTGCCTCGGGTTGCCAGTCGTAGCGCCATTTGACGATGGGCGGCAGCGACATGAGGATGGATTCGGTGCGCCCGCCGGATTGCAGGCCGAACAGGGTGCCGCGATCCCAGACCAGGTTGAATTCGACGTAACGCCCGCGCCGGTATGCCTGAAAGTCGCGCTCGCGTTCGCCGTAGGGCGTCTCGCGGCGCTTTGCCAGCACCGGCAGATAGGCGGCGGTAAAGGCGTTGCCGACCGCCTGGGTGAGAGCGAAACAACGCTCGAAGCCGCCATCGTTTACATCATCAAAGAAAATGCCGCCGATGCCGCGCGGCTCGTTGCGGTGTTTGAGAAAGAAATAGTCGTCGCACCACTTTTTGTACTTCGGGTACAGATTATCGCCAAAGGGCGTCAGCGCCTCGCGGCAGACACGGTGAAAGTGCGCCGCGTCTTCGCGCTGGCCGTAATACGGCGTCATGTCCATGCCGCCGCCAAACCACCAGACATCGGCCTCACCCGCCTTGCGGGCGACGAAGCAGCGCACATTCATATGCGCCGTCGGGCAGTACGGGTTGCGCGGATGCAGCACCAGCGAGACGCCCAGCGCCTCCCAGGCGCGGCCCGCCAGTTGCGGGCGGACGGCGGTGGCCGAGGCGGGCAGCGAAGCGCCGGTGACGTGCGAAAAATTGACGCCGCCGCGCTCGAAGAAATGGCCTTCCTCGATCAGGCGCGAAATCCCGCCGCCGCCCTCTGGCCGCTGCCAGCTATCGGCGCGGAAGGGCTGACCGTCAAAGGCTTCCAGCTCGCTGACAATGCGTGCTTGCAGGCCGGTGAAAAAATCTTTGAGCTGGGTGCTGTTCATGGGGTCTCCGAAATGAATAGTTAGAACGGTTTTGTTTTACATGCTTACGCGCGTATGTTGGCACGGTCATCTCCCCTCTCCCGCTTGCGGGAGAGGGGCCGGGGGTGAGGGCAAGCGGCGGGCCTGGCGTTTTTTGCCTTTCCCATCACCCGACCCACTCCCTCTTTCCCTCTCCCGCAGGCGGGAGAGGGACGATTGGCAAGAGGGGTAATCCGCACCGAAGCGATTATCAGCTATTCGCTTGGCGCGCTCTGCCAAACCGACTTATCCGCTGATGGCCCGAAAGCCAATATCCTGCCGCAATTGCATCCCGTCGAAACGGATTGCCGCTGCGGCCT
>JAITWU010000154.1 GCA_031285115.1 Azonexus sp.
ATGCTTGCCTTCCACTTGAAGAAGTTCGCATAATACGTTGATTTTAATGACACAGTAAGATTAATCGCCGGTTCTGTAAGTTATTGAGCGTTAAAGAATTTTGATGCTCTGGCCCTGAGCAATTTCTCCATTATGAAGTCATCCATGATGAAACCGCCGCCAATGTCGGAAACCTTGGCTTCGCGCACGCTGAAGCCGTGTTTGCGGTAGGCGGCGATGGCGCGTTCGTTGCGTTTGTTCACCGCCAGAATCACGGCGGGAAAGCCAAGCTCACTGGCCCGCGCCGCGACATGGGCAATCAGTTGGCCGCCGATGCCGCCGCGCTGAAGAGCGGGATCGACGTACAACTTGTCGAGCTTGAATTCGCCAGCGTAAATCTCCGTCGCGGCAAAACCGGCAAGCCGCCCCTGAGCAAACGCCAGATCGAACCATTTGTCGGGATGATCGAGGTCGCCTTGCAATTGCCGGTGGTTGTAGCGTTGTTCGAGCATGTAATCAATCTGCCCCTGGCCGAGCAGATCGAGATAGGCCGCCTGCCAGATTTGCCGCGCCAGCGCGGCGATGGCCGGTATTTCGGCGGGCGTCGCCGGGCGGATGGCGATATTCCGGGGTTTCATGAGGCGGAGGCTCCGCTTGGCGTTGTCGGCGGCGGCTCCGCGCCGCGCGGTTTTTTGTAGCGGTTGTAGCCCCACAGATATTGCGTCGGGCATTGGCGAATCAAAGCTTCGACTTCGTGATTGATCTGTTGCGCCCGCTCGCTGGTCGCGCCGCTCAAGGGCTGGCTGGGCGGCAGAAAATGGAGGCGATAGCCGCGCCCGCCGGGCAGCCGCTCGCCCCAGGTCAGGAGCGTCGTGGCCCCGGTTTCCGTCAGCCGCGCGGCCAGCGTCATGGTGTAGGCGTAGCGGTCGAAGAATTTGAGCCATACGCCCTCGCCGGTCTTTGGCGCCTGATCGGGCAACAGGCCGATCATCTGGCCTTTTTTCAGCGCCTTGATCAAGGCCCGCACGCCGGAAAGATCGGCGGGCGCCAGATGCAGTTGCGGGCGTTGGCGTCCGGTCAGGATCAATTGCTGCGCCGCCGCCGATTTCGGCGGGCGGTAGAGCACCGTGATGTCGCCCAGCGCCGACAGGTATTGCGCCGTGATTTCAAAGCAGCCGAGATGCGGCGTCAGAAAAACGATGCCCTTGCCCGCCTGCTGCGCCGCCGTCACGTATTCGCCGCCGACCACCTCGACCACCTGGGCATTGGCTTCGGCGAGCGGGCGCAGCCAGATGCGGGCGAGTTCCGCCATCTGCTTGCCGGTTTCCGCCGCCACCTGCCCGCGCAGCGCCGGGTCGATGCCCGCCTGCGCCATGTTCTCTTGCAGGTTGCGCCGGTAGGTCGGCGAAAAAAGATAAACCAGCCGCCCGAGCCAGCCGCCCAGCGCATGAACCAGCCACAACGGCAGGCGGGAAAAAATCCGGAATACGAAAACCATGTGGGTCGAAAAACTTGTCGGCCAGCCGAAAAAAAGTAGAATTATGGAATCGCCGAGTTAAACAGACAACTTGCGGGGCGATCAATAAATTCTGCTAAAGCGTCACCTGCTCGTGGTCCAAGGCTGGTAACGCCGGAACAAGGACCGCTGGAGCAAAAACCATGAGTGATTACCTGTTTACTTCCGAATCCGTTGGCGAAGGCCACCCGGATAAAGTCGCCGACCAGATTTCTGACGCCATTCTGGATGCCATTCTGGCCCAGGACAAATATTCCCGCGTCGCCGCCGAGACGCTTTGCAACACCGGCCTCGTCGTGCTGGCCGGTGAAATCACCACCAACGCCAACGTCGATTACATCCAGATCGCTCGCGACACCATCAAGCGCATCGGTTACGACAACACCGATTACGGCATCGACTACAAAGGCTGCGCCGTGCTGGTCGCCTACGACAAGCAAAGCCCCGACATCGCCCAGGGCGTGAACAAGGCTTATGACGACAACCTCGGCCAGGGCGCGGGCGATCAGGGCCTGATGTTCGGTTACGCCTGCGACGAAACCCCGTCGCTGATGCCGCTGCCGATCTATCTCTCGCACCGCCTGGTCGAACGTCAGGCGCTGCTGCGCAAAGACGGGCGGCTGCCGTGGGCGCGGCCCGACGCCAAGTCGCAGGTGACCATCCGCTACGTCGACGGCAAACCACATTCGATCGACACCGTGGTGCTATCCACCCAGCATTCGCCGGACATCAGCCTCGACGAGCTGCGCCAGGCGACCATTGAAGAGATCATCAAGCCGGTGCTGCCGCAGGAACTCATCAAGGGCGACATCAAGTTTCTGGTGAACCCCACAGGCCGCTTCGTCGTCGGCGGCCCGCAGGGCGATTGCGGCCTGACCGGGCGCAAGATCATCGTCGACACCTACGGCGGCGCAGCGCCCCACGGCGGCGGCGCGTTTTCCGGCAAAGACCCGTCGAAAGTCGACCGTTCCGCCGCCTACGCCACCCGTTACGTCGCCAAAAACATCGTCGCCGCCGGTCTTGCCTCGCGCTGTCTGGTGCAGGTTTCTTACGCCATCGGCGTCGCCGAGCCGACTTCGATCATGGTCGAAACTTACGGCACCGGCAAAGTCAGCAACGAAACGCTGACCGCCCTGGTGCGCAAGCACTTTGACCTGCGCCCGAAAGGCATCGTCAACATGCTCGACCTGCTCCGCCCGATCTACCAGAAAACCGCCGCCTACGGCCACTTTGGCCGCGATGAGCCGGAATTTACCTGGGAAGCGACTGATCGCGCGGCGCTGCTGCGGAGCGAAGCCGGGTTGTAAAAGCGGGGTTGTAAGTAAGTTTGACTGACGTAAAAAAGGGAGCCAGCGGCTCCCTTTTTTACGCGCCAGCGGCCATCAGCCCGGCAAGCCCAGCCGTCGACAGATTTCCAGCGTCAGCGCCGACTGGTTCATCGAATAAAAGTGCAGCCCCGGCGCGCCGCCGGTGAGGAGGCGCTGGCATAGTTCAGTCACGACATCGAGGCCGAAGGCGCGGATGGCCTCGCTGTCGTCGCCGAAGCTCTCGAATTTGCGGCGCATCCAGCGCGGGATTTCAGCGCCGCAGGCATCGGAAAAACGGGCGAGTTTCGAGAAACCGGCAATGGGCATGATGCCGGGGATGATGGGAATATCGACGCCCTGGGCGCGGGCTTCGTCGACAAAATTGAAGTAAGCGTCGGCGTTGAAAAAATACTGGGTGATGGCCGCATTGGCCCCGGCTTTGACCTTGCGGGCGAACGCCTTGAGGTCGTCCTGCGGGCTGCGGGCTTGCGGGTGCCATTCCGGGTAGGCGGCGACTTCGATGCGGAAATGCTCGCCGGTCTCGGCGCGGATAAATTCGACCAGTTCGTTGGCGTAGCGAAATTCCCCGGTTTCCGCCATGCCCGAGGGCAAATCGCCGCGCAGTGCGACGATGCGGCGGATACCGGCGGCCTGATAGTCGGCGAGAATTTCGCGGATATTGACGCGGGTCGAGCCGATGCAGGAGAGGTGGGGCGCAGCAACG
>JAITWU010000209.1 GCA_031285115.1 Azonexus sp.
GCGCAGCATGGTGGAGGGGTAGACGAGCGCGAAGTCATGGTTGGCTTATTTACGGGCAAGTTCTCAGCACTGCCTTGAAATTACAGGGAATTTGATGCTCCGGCCCTGCCCTCGCCCCAACCCCTCTCCCACAAGGGGAGAGGGGCTTTTATTCCTGCAACCGCGATAACCCGGCCACTTGCAATCAAGCCACCGCGCAGGCCAGATCTTCTTGTTCGTCGGCCAGTAGCGGGACCAGGTCGGCGGCGGGTTGGGGGTGGCCGAAGAGGTAGCCTTGCAACAGATCGCAGCCGTGGCGGCTGAGGTAGTCGCGCTGGTATTCCTTTTCGACGCCTTCGGCGACGACTTCGAGATTGAGTTCGTGGGCCATGGCGATAATCGCCGCCGCGAGTTTGACCGGCTCGCCGTCCTCGTCGATGCCGCGAACGAAGGAACGGTCGATTTTGAGCACCTGCACGGGGAATTGTTTGAGATAACTGAGCGAAGAATAGCCGGTGCCGAAATCGTCGATGGCGACCCGGATGTCGAGCTGGTTCAATTTTTCCAGCACATCGGCGGCGCGTCCGGCGTTTTTCATGAGCAGCGATTCGGTCAGTTCGAGTTCGATCAGCCGCGCTGGCAGGCGGTATGCGGCGAGGGTGTCGGCGACGAGCTGCGGCAGGTTGTGGTCGGCGAATTGTTGGGCCGAGAGGTTGACGGCCACCGGCACCGCCGTCAGACCGGCGTCGAGCCAGGCCCGCTGTTGCGCGCAGACGGCGTGAAGCGCCCAGGTGTCAAAATTTTTGATGAGGCCGTTGGCTTCGGCAATCGGGATGAAGGTGCCCGGCGAGACCATGCCGCGCTCCGGATGCCGCCACCGCATGAGGGCTTCCATACCGGCCAGTTTGCCGCTCGCCGTGTCGATCTTGGGCTGGTAGTACATGAGCAGTTCGCCGCGCTCCATCGCGCCGTAAAGGTCGTTTTCGAGGACCAGTTCGCCGAGCGAGGTGCGACCGACATCGGCGGAGAACAGGCACCAGGTGTTGCGGCCTTCGGCCTTGGCCTGGTACATCGCCGCATCGGCCTTGCGCAGGAGTTCGGAAACGTCGTGCCCGTGGTCGGGATAGAGGGCGATTCCGGCGCTGCCGGTCACCGTCAGTTCGTGGCCGGCCAACTGGTAGGGGCGGCTCAATGCCAGCAGGAGCTTCTTCACCGCCAGCACGGCGTCTTCTGGCCGTTCGAGTTCGGGCAGGATGACGACGAATTCGTCGCCGCCCTGGCGCGACAGGGTGTCGCTTTCGCGCAATACGCCGAGACCGCGCTGGGCTGCCTGAATCAGCAACTGGTCGCCGATTTCGTGGCCGAGGGTGTCGTTGATGTTCTTGAAGCGGTCGAGGTCGATGAAAACCAGCGCCAGCAACTTGCCGTGGCGCTTCGACTGCCGTATCGCCTGGGTGGCGCGGTCTTCGAGCAGGAGGCGGTTGGGCAGGCCGGTCAGGACATCGTGGTGGGCCATGTGACGGATGCGCTCCTCGCTTTCTTTGCGCTCGGAGATGTCAGTAAAAATGCCGACATAGTGAGCCGTCGCTCCCTGGTTGTCGGGGACGGCGGTGATCGACAGCCATTCGGGAACGATGTGGCCACTTTTGTGCCGGTTGAAAATTTCGCCCTGCCAATGGCCGTGGGTCAACAGATCGGTCCACATGGCGCGATAGAAATCGCCCCCCTGCTGGCCGGACTGGAGTACGGCAGGCGTCTGCCCGATTACTTCCTCGGCGGCATAGCCGGTAATGGCTTTGAAAGCCGGGTTGACGGCGATGATGCGGGACTGGGTGTCGGTGATGGCCATGCCTTCGGCGGCGTGGGTAAACACCGTGGCGTAGAGGCGCAACTGCCGCTCGGCGGCCTGCTGCGCGGCGTAACGGTCGGCGAGTTCGTCGTGGGCCGTGGCCAGTTGCCGGCGGTCGCGCTCGAAGCGGTAAAGGGCGTACAAGGCATAGGCAACGAGCAGCAAGGTGACGAAATACAGCACCAGACGGTAGCTGCTGGCGAGGCGTTGGGTTTCCTCGTAGCCATCGGTGTAGACGCGGAGCACGTCGTCGAGGAGCGTGCGCGAGGTCGGGTCGAGAATGCTCTTGACCAGAATATCCACCTCCGGCTGCCGCTCGATGATCTGCTCGGCATGGGCGAGCAGATAGTAGATCGACTGATCCTTGCCGCCCTGTGGGTGAAGCCTGCGCAGCTCACTGAGCTGGCGCTTGAGGCTTTCTCTGTCGGTCACTGGAATGCCGGTCGACAGGGCCATGATGTTGTGGAGAAAATGGCGCAGTTCCGGCAACTGCCGGGAAGTCTGGCGCATCACCGCTTCGGCGGCCTCGGGGAAATGGGTTTGCGAATTGCGCAAGACCGAATTGCCGCGCTCGAAGAGATTGATGTCGCGCTCCTTGTCGCGCTGGCTTTCCATCAGTTGCTCGACGAGAAATTGCAGCGTCTCGCGGGTGGTTTGCGGCAGGCCGTCGGGAATATTGCGCAGGGTGGCTTCTTCGGTGCGGATGTCGGCCAGGTAGCGGGCGAGCAGGTCGTAGTTGTGCAAAAGGCGGGAGTAGCTCGCGAGAACTGCGGCGCTCAGTTTGGCGTCGGTGCGCTGCACGCGGTACAGCGATTCGAGATAGGCGTAGTGCGACTTCGACGAAATCGGCTCGGCGCGGATGAACAACACGCCGAGCAAGGCGATGAGCAAAATGATGCCACCCGCCCGGACGAGGCGAGGCCATTTTTTGCGGTGGGAAACGACGGCGCTCATTGTTGCGCCCCCGGCAGTTCGCCGCTCAAGGTCTTGAGAAAGGCGACGATGGCGTCGATGTCATCCGCCGGTAAATCGTGCCCGAGCTGATAACGGGCCATCAGCGAAACCGCCATTTTCAGCGTCTTGACCGAGCCGTCATGAAAATACGGGGCCGTCTCCGCCACATTGCGCAGGCTCGGCACCTTGAACACGAAGCGATCTTCTTCCTTGCCGGTGACGTTGTAGCGGCCAAGATCGCTGGGGCTGACGGGGCGACCGGCGAAATAGTCGGAAAGCACGCCAAACCGCTGGTACATATTGCCGCCCACCAGCTTGCCCTGATGACAACTGGCGCAGCCAGAAGAGAGAAACCGCTCGTAACCGACCAACTCCTGCGCATTCAGCGCCGCCTCATCGCCGCGCAGATAGCGGTCGAAACGCGAATTGACGGTGACCAGCGAACGCTCGAAAGTGGCGATGGCGTCAGCCAGATTGGCCGCCGTCAGGCCATCCGGATAAAGGCGACTGAAAGTCGCGGCGAGATCATCGTCGAGGGCCAGACGACCGAGCACCTGCGACCAGGTAGCGCCCATTTCAATCGGACTCTGAAGCGGCTCGCCGACCTGCTCCTCCAGCGTCGCCGCCCGACCATCCCAGAACTGGGCCAGACTGTAGGCGCTGTTGAACACCGTCGGCGCGTTGATAGCGCCCACCGCGCCGCCAATGCCAAGGGAAAACTGCCGACCATCCGCGCCGCCCGCCGCCAGATCGTGACAAGAAGCGCAGGAAACAGTCATGTCCGCCGACAAGCGGGGGTCATGGAACAGACGCTCGCCCAGCGCGACGCGCTCCGGGTCGAGTCCGGCAATCGGTTCGAGGGGCAGAATCGGCGGCAGAACCGCCTCCGTCACACCCAGCCGTGGCGTCAGCGGTCGCAACAAGTCCTGCTGCTCGCGCCAATCCATGACCCGCAGAGCCAGTACGGCAACCAGCAATATGACGGAGAAAACAATGAAAAATATATATCGGTCAACTCGCATGGGGGCCATTATCTACTATTTAATTGTGGTCAAACAGGCGCTTACTGTAACGCGCGGCAGAACGAAGGTATAAACAGGGATTCGGCGGC
>JAITWU010000269.1 GCA_031285115.1 Azonexus sp.
CATTTGGGTGACAAGGATGCGCTCGATCGCATCCGCCTCATTCGCCAGATTGACGAGCGCCATCATTTGACGCTGCTGACGCGCGATCTGGCGCAAATCGCCCATTTCGCCCGCGTGGACAACTCGCAATACCGGCTCTTGAAGGCGACGACGCCGGGCAGTTACACCTTTATTCTCGAAGGCACCAAGGAGTTGCCGCGCCGCGTGATGCACCCCAAGCGCAAGACGATTGGCCTGCGCGTGCCCGATCATCCGGTGGCGCAGGGCTTGCTGGCCGAGCTGGGCGAGCCGCTGCTCACCACGACGCTGCAACTGCCGGGTGACGAAGCGCCGCTGACGGAAGGCTGGGAAATCGCCGAGCGCCTCGATGAGCAGATTGAATTGATCCTCGATTGCGGCCATTGCAATGCTGAGTCGACCACTGTCATCGACCTTACCGGCAAAACGCCGGAACTCATCCGCGCCGGGCGCGGTTCGCTGGTTCCTTTTGGATTGGCCTGAGCATGTTCGACCTCAACGCTGTTATCCAGACCGTTTCTATCGCCGCCTTGCCGGTGCTGTTCGCCATTACCCTGCACGAAGCGGCGCACGCTTACGTCGCCCGCTATTTTGGCGACCCGACCGCCGAGCAGATGGGGCGCATCAGTTTGAATCCCCTGCGCCATATTGATCCGGTTGGCACGATCCTGATACCGGCGATGATTCTGCTGCTTTCCGGGGCCAAGTTCATGTTTGGTTACGCCAAGCCGGTGCCGGTCAATTTTGGCCGCTTGCGCCATCCCAAGCAGGATATGTTCTGGGTGGCGCTGGCGGGACCTGCGGCCAATCTGTTCATGGCGCTCTGCTGGGCCTTGCTTTACCGGATCGCCGTCTGGGAATTGCCGCCCAACGCCTTTACCTCGCCGCTTACAAGGATGAGCGAAATCGGCGTGATGATTAATTGCGTGCTATGCGTGCTCAACTTGTTGCCCTTGCCGCCGCTCGATGGCGGGCGTATTGTCGTCAGCCTCTTGCCGCGCCAACTGGCTTGGCAGTTTGCCCGCATCGAGCCGTGGGGCTTTGTTATTTTGCTGGCGCTACTGTTTATCCCGATTCACGATGCCTCGATTCTCAGTGCCATCATCGAGCCGCCGGCAATTGCCCTTAAAGATCTCATCTTTTCACTCGTCAGACCCTGAACCGACCATGTACGCAGAACGTGTCCTCTCCGGTATGCGCCCGACCGGCGCCCTTCATCTCGGCCATTACCACGGCGTCCTCAAAAACTGGGTCAAGCTCCAGAACGAGTATCCCTGCCTCTTTTTCGTCGCCGACTGGCACGCCTTGACGACGCAGTACGATGACCCGCAGAGCATCGAGCAATCTTCCTGGAACATGCTCATCGACTGGCTGGCGGCGGGCGTAGACCCGGAGCGGGCGACCCTGTTCATCCAGTCGCAGGTGCCGGAACACGCCGAACTGCACCTTTTGATGTCGATGATGACGCCGCTCGGCTGGCTGGAGCGCGTGCCGACCTACAAGGATCAGCAGGAGAAACTGGCGGGCAAGGATTTGACCACTTACGGCTTTCTCGGCTATCCGCTCCTGATGAGCGCCGACATTCTTATTTACCGCGCCGACAAAGTGCCGGTTGGCGAAGATCAGATTCCGCACGTCGAATTCACCCGCGAACTGGCCCGCCGCTTCAACCACATGTATGGCCGCGAGCCGGGTTTTGAAGAAAAAGTCGAAGCGGCGCTCGCCAGACTCAACAGCAAAAACCGCCGCAGCTTGAAAGACGCCCGCACCCGCTTCCAGCAAAATGGCGAGCGCGAGGCGCTGGCGCGCGCCAAGGCGTTGCTGGGCGAGCTTGATCTTGCCGCCGATGACCGCGAGCGCCTTGCTGGCTGGCTCGAAGGCACAGGCAAGACCATTCTCGTCGAACCGGGTTATCTCTTGACCGAAGAATCGAAAATGACCGGGCTGGATGGCGAAAAAATGTCCAAGTCCTACGGCAACACCATTGCGCTACGCGAATCGGCGGAATCGGTGACCAAAAAAATCCGCACCATGCCAACCGACCCCAGCCGTATCCGCCGGAACGACCCCGGCGAGCCGGATCGCTGTCCGGTGTGGCAACTGCATCAAGTCTATTCCGACGCGGCAACCAAAGAATGGGCGCAACAAGGCTGCCGCTCGGCGGGCATCGGCTGTCTTGACTGCAAACAGCCGGTCATCGACGGCATCCTGCGCGAACAGGGGCCGATGCGCGAACGGGCGCAAATCTACCTCGACCACCCGGCGCTCCTGCGCGACATCGTCGCCGCCGGGCGCGACAAAGCGCGGCAACTGGCTGGCGAAACCATGCGCGACGTGCGCGCCGCGATGGGGCTGACGAGCGGCTGATGAACCTCGCCGTCGTCGCCCCCGAAGCCCCGCCCGCCGCGCCGCCAAAGCCGGTGGCGCTGATCTACGGCCAGCCGCTGGAAGAACTGCCGAAGGACTTTTACATCCCCCCGGATGCCCTGGCGGTGATGCTCGATGCCTTTGAAGGCCCGCTCGACCTCCTCCTGCACCTCATCCGCAAAGCCAATATCGACATCCTCGACATCCCGATGGCGCAACTGACCCGCCAATACCTCGATTACATCGACAGTATGCGGGCCAGCAATCTCGAACTGGCGGCGGATTATCTGGTCATGGCGGCGATGCTCATCGAAATCAAATCGCGCATGTTGCTGCCGCGCCCCAAGCTTGCCGATGGCGAGGAAACCGACCCGCGCGCCGAACTCGCCCGGCGGCTCCTCGAATACGAACGGATGAAACTGGCCGGACACAAACTCGCCGAACAACCGCTCGTCGGACGCGAATTTTTCTGGGTCGAGACGCTCGTTGAAAAATCGCTCCATGTGCGGCTGCCGGAAGTCGCCATCGAAGACCTGACAGAAGCCTGGCGGGCCATCATCCGTCAGGCCGGATTGAAAAAACACCACAAAATCGCCCGCGAAGAACTCTCGGTGCGCGAACACATGGGCATCATCCTGCGCGCCCTGCAAGAGCGCGACGATTTCATCCGCTTCGAGACCCTGTTCGACCTCGACATGGGCGTTCCCGGCCTCGTCGTGCACTTCCTCGCCCTCCTTGAACTCGCCCGCGAAAAACTCATCGAGCTGACCCAGAGCGAAGCCTTTCAACCCATTTACGTTCGAGCGCGCCGCAGTGGAACCGAGCCAGGTCAAGAAAATCCTTGAAGCCGCGCTGCTCGCCGCCCGCGAGCCGATGACGCCGAACGACATGAAAAAAATGTTCGACGGCGAACTATCGACCGACACCCTGCGCAAACTGCTCGACGAACTGCGCGAAGAGTGGTCGGCGCGCCCCGCCGAACTGATCCAGCTCGCCTCCGGCTGGCGCTTTCGCACCCGCGCCGAATACCTGCCGTACCTGGAGCGCCTCAACCCCGAAAAACCGCCCAAATACACCCGCGCCGTGCTCGAAACACTCGCCATCATCGCCTACCGCCAGCCGGTGACGCGCGGCGACATCGAAGAAATCCGCGGCGTCGTGGTCAACGCCAACGTCATCCGCACGCTGGAAGAACGCGGCTGGGTCGACGTCGTCGGCCACCGCGACACCCCCGGTCGCCCGGCGCTGCTCGCCACCACCAAACAATTCCTCGACGACCTGGGGCTACGCAGCCTCAGCGAACTGCCACCGCTCGAACACCTCAGCCAGACATTGGAACTGCACCATGAAACCCAATAAAAAATCCCCGCTGCGCCCACCGCAAAAACGTCATTCCCCCCCAACCTCTCCCCGCGCCGATACTCCCCTCTCCCCCGGAGGGAGAGGGGCCGGGGGAGAGGGGGAGAACCAGCCGAGGCGCGGCAGAAAAACCGCGCCCCCTCTCCCCAACCCCTCTCCCGCGAGGGGAGAGGGGCTATTAAAAACCGGTCGCGCCAATCGCGGCGCCATTGGCCGTAACGGCAAACCGCTGCCCGAAGCCAAACCCGAACGCCTGCAAAAAGTCCTCGCCCAGGCGGGCGTCGGCTCCCGCCGCGAAATGGAAGAATGGATCGCCGCTGGCAAAGTCAGCGTCAACGGCCAACCCGCCACCCTTGGCCAGTCCGTCGTCCCCACCGACAAAATCAAAATCGGCGGGCGGCTCATCAACATCCGCTTCACCGGCAGCGCCCGCCCGCCGCGCGTCCTCCTCTACCACAAGCCGGAAGGCGAAATCGTCTCGCGCGACGACCCGCAAAACCGCCCCTCCGTCTTCGCCGCCCTGCCGCGCCTGCGCGGTGGCCGCTGGATCGTCATTGGCCGCCTTGACTTCAACACCTCCGGCCTTTTGCTCTTTACCACCTCAGGCGACCTCGCCAACCGCCTGATGCACCCCAGTTCGCAACTCATCCGCGAATACGCCGTGCGCGTCCTCGGCGAACTGACGGCGGAAGCCCAGCAACAACTCCTTCAGGGCGTCGAACTCGAAGACGGCCCGGCGAATTTTGCCAGCCTCGCCGACGCCGGCGGCGAAGGCGCCAACCACTGGTACCGCGTCAGCCTCTTTGAAGGCCGCAACCGCGAAGTCCGGCGCATGTTTGAAACTGTCGGCTGCACCGTCAGCCGCCTCATCCGCGTCCGCTACGGCCCCTTCATCCTGCCGCCGCAACTCAAACGGGGCCGCGTCTATGAACTGGCCGAAACCGAGGTCAAAACCCTGCTGCGCGAGTTGAGGAAGAACGCTGGAGATGATGCCGCCGCGCCCGCTAACGGGCAATGAGTTACCATAATGCGGCGATGAGACAAAGGAGTCCAGATGCCGCCTGTTTTTTCTGCCTCGCGCCCTTTGACCATCAAGAGTCTCCCACAACCATCCCATGCCCGGCCAATCACTCGAACAGACCTTGCAGATGCTCACCCCCGCCATGCGCGGCATCGTCGAGCGGATGCTGGCGGCCAACTATCCGCCGCTATACACCCTCGATGCCGCTGAGGCCAAGGCAGCCTATGCCAAATTTGCCCGCGCCCTCGATGTGCCCGATGCCG
>JAITWU010000272.1 GCA_031285115.1 Azonexus sp.
GCCTTGCCGACGAAGGCCAGATCGTGCTCGGCGCCGCTGGCGGCGAACAGATGATCTGACCCGGAAAGCCACGCCGTGATTATCCCTAAGGAAGAACTCGCCACCTACCAACGCTGGCAGGCCGATTCCTTCGACCGCAAACCACCGCCGAAGCCGCCCGCCGCGCCGCCCAAAGAAGCGCCAGCGGCGGAAGTCGCGCCCCTGCCGGAACCGGAACCGGCGCTGCGGCTGCCGACCGTCGAAGACATCGAGCGCATCCACGAAGAAGCCCGCGCCGTCGGCTACGCCGCCGGTCTCGCCGAAGGCCGGGCAGCCGGAGCTGAAGAATGCCATCAGGCCGCCGCCGAAGCCGCCCGGCAATTCGTCGCGCTGGCTGGCAACCTGCGCCGCGCCCTCGAACAGTTCGACCAGACCGTCGCCGAACAACTGCTGGCGCTGGCCATCGAAATCGCCGCGCAAGTCATCCGCGGCCAGATCGCCGCGCGCGACGACGTGCTGCTGCCGATCGTCCGCGAAGCCATCGCCGCCCTGCCGCTGCACAACGAACACGTCATCCTGCGCCTGCATCCCAAAGACGCCGCCGACCTGCGTCGGCTCATGGGCGACGAACTCGCCGACAACGGCGTGCAGATCGCCGAAGACAGCGCCATCAGCGTCGGCAGTTGTCTGTTGCAGTCGGGCGCGAGCGAAATCGACGCCAGCATCGAAACGCGCTGGAAGCGCGTCCTCGAAACCATCGGCGCCACGCCCCAGGCATGGCAACAAACGTAACCGCCCCAGGCGCGACAAGCGAAACGACGCTTGACGCTCCGGCGCACGCCGAACGCTGGCAGGAATTCCTCAACAACTGCCGCGCCGTCGTCGGCAACGCCCAGCCGCTGCAATCGGCGGGCCGGTTGACGCGCATCAACGGCCTGGTCATGGAAGCCGCCGGTCTCAAGCTGCCGCTCGGCAGCACCTGCCACGTTCTGCGCCCGAAAGGCGCGCCGGTCGAAGCCGAAATCGTCGGTTTTGCCGGTGAAAAACTCTATCTGATGCCGTCCGACGACCTTTACGGCCTCGCCCCCGGCGCCCGTGTCGTCGCCTTTGAGCCGCCGCATCAACTGCCCCGCGTCGGCGACCCGGCGCCGCGCCGTCGGCGGGCCGTCGATCGCGTCAAACAAGCGCCGGTCGGCGAAGAATTGCTTGGCCGCGTGCTCGACGGCGTTGGTCGACCACTCGACAACATGGGGCCGCTCAACACCCCGCAAACCCGGCCATTGCAAAGCCGCCCGATCAACCCGATGGCCCGGGCGGCCATTGAAAAACCGCTCGATGTCGGCATCCGCGCCATCAATGCCCTGCTCACCGTTGGCCGCGGTCAACGCATGGGGCTATTTGCCGGTTCCGGCGTCGGCAAATCGGTGCTGCTCGGCATGATGGCCCGCTACACCGCGGCGGAAATCATCGTCGTCGGCCTGATCGGCGAACGTGGCCGCGAAGTCAAGGAATTCATCGAACAGATTCTCGGCATCGAAGGCCGACGGCGCGCCGTCGTCGTCGCCGCCCCGGCTGATACCGGCCCCCTGATGCGCCTGCAAGGCGCGGCCTACGCGACGACCATCGCCGAATATTTCCGCGATCAGGGCAAACACGTTTTGCTGATCATGGATTCCTTGACCCGCTACGCCATGGCCCAGCGCGAAATCGCCCTGGCCATCGGCGAGCCGCCAGCGACGCGCGGTTATCCGCCATCGGTTTTCGCCCGCCTGCCCGCCCTCGTTGAACGCGCTGGCAACGGCCCGGAAGGCGGCGGCTCGATCACCGCCTTCTACACCGTGCTCGCCGAAGGCGACGACCAGCAGGACCCGATTGCCGACTCGGCCCGCGCCATTCTCGACGGCCACATCGTCCTCTCGCGCGCCTTGGCCGACGCTGGCCACTACCCGGCCATCGACATCGAACAATCCATCAGCCGGGCGATGGTCAACCTCATCGACAGCCACCATCTCGACCAGATTCGCAAATTCAAGGTGCTGTTTTCCCGCTATCAGCGTTCCCGCGACCTCATTTCAGTCGGCGCTTATGTTGCTGGCACCGACCCGGTGCTCGATCAGGCCGTTGCCAACTATCCGAAAATGGAGCAGTTCCTCCAGCAAAAACTGACCGATCAGGCAGATTTCCAATCCAGTCTCGACGCCCTTCTCTCCTTGTTCTAATCAACGATGGCCCAACCTTTTTCACTCCAACCGCTGCTCGAACTGATGCAGACCCGCACCGACGAAGCGACCCGCGAACTCGGGAAACTGATCGCCGCCGAACAGAACCAGAAAAGCCGCCTGCAAATGCTCGAACAATACCGCGAGGAATACGCCCAGCGCCTGCGCGAAGCCAGCGCCGAGGGCCTGACCCGGCAGATTCTCGACAACTATCAGGATTTTCTTGGCCGCATTGACGAAGCCATCGGCCAGCAACGCATGGCCGTCGACAAATCCGAACGCAGCACCCAGGCCGGACAGGAACACTGGCGAGCGCAAAACACCCGCCTCAAAGCCATCGACACCCTGTCACAACGCCACGAAGCGCACGAACGCTACCGCGAAGGCAAACAAGAACAAAAACTGCTCGACGAATTCAGCACGCGCAAGTTCAGCAGGTCCGGACAGGAAGAGTAAACAATTTCCGGCACGCTCATTGCTTTCTGTCAGGCAAAGCACCGCCCGACAAGGAGTCAACATGAGCGTTACCGTCATTTCCAGCGCCCCCGGCCTCAGTCTGCCCGGCCTGCCCGCAAGCGGCGCAACGGCTGGCGACGATGCTGGCGGCGGTTTTGCCGCCCTGTTGAGCAGCGAACTGTTCAGCCAGATTGATCTGGCCGCCGCACTTGGCAATCCCGGTCTCGTCACCGACAGCAGCGGCGACAATCCCATCAGTGTGGTGACTGACGACAAGGGCAATAGCGCCAGCGATGATGCCGACGCTTCCCTGTTCGCCTCGTTATTCGGCCCGTTGGCAAATACCGCTTTGACGCCGGGGACTATCGCCACACCAGCCGCCACCGGCAACAGTGACGGGGAAAAGCTGTCAATCGACAGCGGCAGCGCCAAAGAGACGCCGGAGCTGCTGACCGCCAATAGCAAGCCAGCCGCGCCAAAAGCCGATGGCCTTTTCGACAAAGTGCTCGGCAACAGCGGGGCAACCACTGTGCGCAGCCCGGCGGCAAATATTGCCGGGGACAATGCCGCCACTGAAACGCCGGGCCTTGCCGCCAGCCAACTCGCCGCCAATAGCGCCGCCAGTCAGGCGGCGCCCCAGACGGCTGGCGCGGCGCAATTGCGGGTTGACGCGCCGCTGCACACGCCGGTCTGGCCGCAGCAATTCGGCGACAAGGTCGTGTGGATGGCAAAGAGCGATCAACAGACGGCGCAATTGGACATCAACCCGCCACAACTGGGGCCGGTGCAGATTACCGTCAATCTCAACGGCAATCAGGCCAGCATCCTGTTTGCCTCGCCGCACGCCGAGGTGCGTCAGGCCATCGAAAACGCCATGCCGCAATTGAAGGAGATGTTGTCCGCAGCCGGGATCAATCTCGGCGAGGCCAATGTCGGGGCCAATCCGCAACAGTCGCCGCAGCGCGAGATGGCGTTTGGCGACGCCGACAAAACCCGCGCAACAGACGAAACCGCTATACTTCCGGCCAATGAGAAGGGGGCGAACACAGCCAGCACAGCGGTTCTGCAACGCGGGCGCGGCTTGGTCGATCTGTTCGCCTGAAGACAACGGGATCAAAAACGGGGATTAAACAATGGCCAAGGCAACAAAGCCGGCGGATGCCGACGCCATCAAGGCGCCACATAAAGGCAAAAAGCTGCTGCTCATCTTTCTCGCTGTATTTTTGTTGTTGGCGGTGATTGGCGGCGGCTTTGCCGTCTGGCTCTTTAGCGGCCACTCCGGGGCCAATGGCGATGACGAATACGCCGAGGAAACGGTCAAACCCAAGAAAGTCAAAAAGAAAGATGATGCGCTGCCAGCATTCGTCAATCTCGATCCATTTACCGTCAACCTCGCCCAGGAAGGCGGCGACCAGTACCTGCAAGTCGTTCTCTCGCTCGAACTCGACAGCAAAGAATCCGAGACCATGCTAAAAACCTTGATGCCGCGCATTCGCAACA
>JAITWU010000291.1 GCA_031285115.1 Azonexus sp.
TACATGACCGACTTTGAGGATTCCAACAGCCCGAACTGGGAAAACCAGATGCAGGGCCAGGTGAACCTCTATCAGGCCATCCGCCGCCAACTGTCGTTCAAAAACGAAGCGGGCAAGGAATACAAGTTGAACGACAAAATCGCCACCTTGCAGATTCGCCCGCGCGGCTGGCATCTCGATGAAAAACATGTGCTCGTCGATGGTCAGCGCGTCGCGGGCGGCATTTTCGACTTCGCCCTGGTTTTCTTCCACAACGCCAAAGAGCAGGTGGCCCGTGGCGCTGGCCCCTTCTACTATCTGCCGAAGATGGAAAACCATCTCGAAGCCCGCCTGTGGAACGACATTTTCGTCATGGCCCAAGAGCACATCGGCCTGCCGCAAGGCACCATCAAGGCCACCGTGCTGGTCGAAACCATTCTCGCCACCTTCGAGATGGAAGAAATTTTGTATGAGCTGCGCGAGCACTCCGCCGGACTCAACGCCGGGCGCTGGGATTACATTTTCTCCTGCATCAAGAAATTCAAGAAAAACAAGGACTTCTGCCTCGCCCAACGCAGCGCGATCACGATGGAAGTACCCTTCATGCGCGCCTATGCGCTGGCCCTCGTCCAGGCTTGCCACAAGCGCGGCGCCCCGGCGATGGGCGGCATGTCGGCGCTGATTCCGATCAAGAACGATCCGGTCGCCAACGAAAAGGCGCTCGCTGGCATCCGCCACGACAAAACGCGCGACGCCAACGACGGCTTCGATGGCGGCTGGGTCGCCCATCCGGGCCTGGTGCCGATTGCCATGGAAGAATTCGTCAAGGTGCTGGGCGACAAACCCAACCAGTTCGGGAAACAGGTCGAAGGTCAGTTCGGCCCCGCCCAGTGGCTCGACTTCCGCCCGGCGACGCCGATCACCGAAGTGGGTTTGCGCAACAACATCAATGTCGGCATCCACTATCTCGGCAGTTGGCTGGCTGGCAACGGCTGCGTGCCCATCCACAACCTCATGGAAGACGCCGCCACCGCCGAAATCAGCCGCTCGCAAGTGTGGCAATGGGTGGTCAGCCCCAAGGGCATTCTCGACGATGGCCGCAAAGTCACCGTCGAAATGGTGCGCCCGATGATCGCCGAGGAACTCGCCAAGGTGAAAGCGACCGTCACGGCGCAGGGCGAAAACCCGGCGACCTACGATCAGGCCGCGGAAATTTTCGACCGCATGAGCCTGACGCCGGACTACCCGGAATTTTTGACCCTGCCGTTGTATGAGGCGATGGCCTGAATGCTTTTTGTATTTGCTCAATGGCTGCAATCGTTCCCGGCTGCCGCCAAAAGCCCCTCTCCCCTCGCGGGAGAGGGGTTGGGGAGAGGGGGAAACGACCGGAAGCTCTCTTTCAGCCGCTTCACCCTCTCCCCCGCCCCTCTCCCATCAAGGGAGAGGGGAGTATCGGGCGTTGCCGGATACGTTGATTCACACAACTGTCATTCATGCGGTTGCCCTGAAGGCAATCCCTTGAATTTGCCCGGAAAGGCGGCTTTCGGGTAAAATTGCTAGGTTAAAAATCACAGGCGGGGAGGCGAGAGCCTTCCCGCTTGGCGTGTATACGAGTAGAAAAATGACAGAAATCCACGTCTCGCCGCCGGGGCCGATTATCCCCGCCGCCACTCCCGCCATTCTCGCCCTTGCTGACGGGACGGTTTTTCAGGGTTACTCCATCGGCGCCGACGGCCTTGCCAGCGGCGAGGTGGTCTTCAATACGGCGATGACCGGCTATCAGGAGATTTTGACCGATCCCTCCTACTGTCGGCAGATCATCACCCTGACCTACCCGCACATCGGCAACACCGGCTGCAATGAGGAAGATTTCGAGTCGGCGGCCAATTGCGCCGCCGGGCTGGTGATCCGCGATTTGCCGCTGGTCGCTTCCAACTGGCGCAGCCAGATGGATTTGTCGACCTACCTGAAAAAACATGGGCTGGTCGCCATCGCCGGGATCGACACGCGCGAGCTGACGCGCCACTTGCGCGAAAAAGGCGCGCAGGCCGGTTGCGTCATGGCTGGCAGCCATGTCGACGCGGCCAAGGCGCTCGCCAATGCGCGGGCCTTCCCCGGTCTGGGCGGCATGGATCTGGCAAAAGTCGTCTCGGTCAAAGAAAGTTATAGCTGGAATGAGGCCGAGTGGACGTTGCAGGGCTACAAAACGGCGGGGGCAGCGCGGTTTCACGTCGTCGCCTACGATTTTGGCGTCAAGCGCAATATTCTGCGCATGTTGGTTCACCGTGGCGTCCGCTTGACGGTGGTGCCCGCCGAAACCCCGGCGGCTGAGGCGCTGGCCTTGCAGCCGGACGGTATTTTCCTTTCCAACGGGCCGGGCGATCCGGGGCCGTGCGCTTACGCCATCGCCGCCATCCGCGAATTTTTTGACCGGGGCGTGCCGGTGTTTGGCATTTGCCTTGGGCACCAGTTGCTGGCGCTGGCTTCCGGGGCGCGGACGATGAAGATGAAATTCGGTCACCACGGGGCCAATCATCCGGTCAAAGACCTCGATACCGGCCAGGTGCTGATCACCAGCCAGAATCACGGTTTTGCCGTCGATCCCGATTCGCTGCCGGATAACCTGCGGGCCACGCATGTGTCGCTCTTCGATGGCTCCTTGCAGGGTGTCGCCCGCACCGATGTGCCAGCTTTTTCTTTTCAGGGGCATCCCGAGGCCAGCCCCGGCCCGCAGGACGTGGATTATTTGTTCGACCGCTTCCTCGATGCCATGACGCGCGGCGTTGCCGCCCTGCAACGGGTTTAAGGGGCGAGAAAAATCATGCCGAAACGTACTGACATCCAAAGCATTCTGATTATTGGCGCTGGCCCCATCATCATCGGCCAGGCTTGTGAATTCGACTATTCCGGGGCGCAAGCCTGCAAGGCGCTGCGCGAGGAAGGCTACAAGGTCATTCTCGTCAATTCCAACCCGGCGACGATCATGACCGACCCGGAAATGGCCGATGTGACTTACATCGAGCCGATCAACTGGCAGGTGCTCGCCAAGATTATCGAAAAAGAGCGCCCCGACGCGCTGCTGCCGACCATGGGCGGCCAGACGGCGCTCAACTGCGCCCTCGATCTCGACCGCGAAGGCGTCTTGAAAGCGTTTGGCGTCGAATTGATCGGCGCTTCCAAAGACGCCATCGACAAGGCCGAAGACCGCCAGAAGTTCAAGGACGCGATGACCCGCATCGGGCTGCACTCGGCCCGCTCGGCGACGGCGCACAGCATGGAGGAAGCCTATCAGGTGCAGGCGATGATCGGCTTTCCGACCATCATCCGCCCCTCTTTCACGCTCGGCGGCACCGGCGGCGGCATCGCTTACAACATGGAGGAGTTCGAGACCATCTGCAAACGCGGCCTCGAAGCTTCGCCAACCAACGAGCTGCTGATCGAAGAATCGCTCCTTGGCTGGAAAGAATTTGAAATGGAAGTGATCCGCGACAAGGCGGATAACTGCATCATCGTCTGCTCCATCGAAAACCTCGACCCGATGGGCGTGCACACCGGCGACTCGATCACCGTCGCCCCGGCGCAGACCTTGACCGACAAGGAATATCAACTGCTGCGCAACGCCTCCATCGCCGTATTGCGCGAAATCGGGGTCGATACCGGCGGCTCCAACGTCCAGTTCGCCATCAATCCGCAGGATGGCCGCTGCATCGTCATCGAAATGAATCCGCGCGTCTCGCGCTCCTCCGCCCTGGCTTCCAAGGCGACCGGCTTTCCGATCGCCAAGATCGCCGCCAAGCTCGCTATTGGCTACACCCTCGACGAACTCGCCAATGACATCACCGGCGGCAAAACGCCCGCCTCTTTCGAGCCGTCGATTGATTACGTCGTGACCAAGGTGCCGCGCTTTGCCTTCGAGAAATTCCCGCAGGCCGATTCGACCCTGACGACGCAGATGAAATCGGTCGGCGAAGTCATGGCGATTGGTCGCACTTTTCAGGAGTCGCTGCAAAAGGCCCTGCGCGGGCTGGAAGTCGGCGTCGATGGCTTCAATCTCAAATCGGTCGACCCGGAAACCATCGACGAACAACTGGCGATTCCCTCGCCCGACCGCCTGTGGTACGTCGCCGACGCCTTCGGCATCGGCATGTCGGTCGAACGCATTTTCGGCCTGACCAAAATCGACCCGTGGTTCCTGCATCAGATCAAGGAAATCGTCGATCTCGAACTGATTGTCGAAAAACGCCAACTGGCTACCTTGAGCGCCGACGAAATCCGCTATCTGAAAAAGAAGGGCTTTGCCGACCGGCGGCTCGCCTATCTCCTCAAAACCAGCGAGGCGGAATTCCGCCAACGCCGTCAGGCGCTCGGCGTGCGCCCGGTGTACAAGCGCGTCGACACCTGCGCTGGCGAATTCGCCACCGGCACCGCCTACCTCTATTCGACTTACGAAGATGAATGCGAGGCGCTGCCGACCGACCGCAAAAAAATCATGGTCCTGGGCGGCGGGCCGAACCGCATCGGCCAGGGCATCGAATTCGACTACTGCTGCGTCCACGCGGCAATGGCGATGCGCGCCGAAGGCTACGAGACGATCATGGTCAACTGCAACCCGGAAACCGTCTCGACCGACTACGACACCTCCGACCGCCTCTATTTCGAGCCGCTGACGCTCGAAGACGTGCTGGAAATCTGCGCCATCGAAAAACCGCAGGGCGTGATCGTCCAGTACGGCGGCCAGACACCCTTGAAACTCGCCCTGGCGCTCGAAGCCAACGGCGTGCCGATCATCGGCACGACGCCCGAATCCATCGACATCGCCGAAGACCGCGAACGCTTCCAGAAGCTCCTCCACGAACTCGGCCTCAAACAGCCGCCCAACCGCACCGCCCGCACCGAAGACGAGGCGCTCAGGCTGGCCGCCGAAATCGGCTATCCGCTGGTCGTCCGCCCCTCCTACGTCCTCGGTGGTCGGGCCATGGAAATCGTCCACGAGCAAAAAGACCTCGAACGCTACATGCGCGAAGCGGTCAAGGTTTCCAACGATTCGCCGGTGCTGCTCGACCGCTTTTTGAACGACGCCGTCGAATGCGACGTCGACGCGCTCTCCGACGGCAACGAAGTCATCATCGGCGGCGTCATGGAGCATATCGAACAGGCTGGCGTGCACTCCGGCGATTCCGCCTGCTCGCTGCCGCCCTATTCACTGTCGCCCGCCGTCCAGGACGAACTGCGGCGGCAAACCCGGCTCATGGCCAAGGCGCTCAACGTCTGCGGCCTCATGAACGTGCAGTTCGCCATCAAGGACGGCGACGTCTACGTCCTCGAAGTCAATCCGCGCGCCTCGCGCACCGTGCCCTTCGTCTCCAAGGCGACCGGCCTGCCTCTCGCCAAGATCGCCGCCTGCTGCATGGCTGGCAAAAGCCTCAAGGCGCAAGGCGTCGCTGGAGAAATCATCCCGCCCTATTTCTCGGTCAAAGAAGCGGTTTTCCCCTTCGTCAAATTCCCCGGCGTCGACACCATTCTCGGCCCGGAAATGAAATCGACCGGCGAAGTCATGGGCGTTGGCGTCACCTTTGCCGAAGCCTTCGTCAAATCGCAACTGGCGGCGGGCGTCAAATTGCCGAAAGCAGGCAAAGTCTTCCTCTCGGTCAAAGACAGCGACAAAGCCAAAGCCATCGAAGTCGCCCGCCATCTGCATGAAGCCGGTTTTCAACTGGTCGCCACGCGCGGCACGGCCAACGCCATCGCCGCCGCCGGACTGCCGGTGCAGCCGGTCAACAAAGTCACCGAAGGCCGCCCGCACATCGTCGATATGATCAAGAACGACGAAATCGCGCTCATCATCAACACCGTCGAAGAAAAGCGCGGCGCCATCAGCGACTCCCGCTCCATCCGCACCTCCGGCCTGCAAGCGCGGGTCACGATGTACACGACCATCTGGGGCGCCGAAGCCGCCGCCGAAGGCATCCGCCACCTGGGCGAACTGGTGGTCTATTCGATCCAGTCCCTGCATCAACGACTTCACTGAAACCAACCCGAACCGCCGGGCCGTCCACGACTGACGCCCGGCGGTTTTCTTTTTTTCGGATGAAAAAATGAGCAAAATTCCCTTGACCGTCGCCGGGGCCACCAAGCTGCGCGAAGAACTGCACCGCCTGAAAACGGTGGAACGCCCCAACGTCATCGCCGCCATCGCCGAAGCCCGCTCGCACGGCGATTTATCAGAAAACGCCGAATACGACGCCGCCAAGGAACGCCAGGCTTTCGTCGAAGGCCGCATTCAGGAAGTCGAAGGCAAACTCTCGAACGCCCAGATCATCGACCCCAAACTCCTCGACGCCGATGGCCGCTGCGTGTTTGGCGCGACCGTCGACATCGAAGACCAGGACAGCGGTGACGCCAAAACCTACCAGATCGTCGGCGAAGACGAAGCCGACATCAAACACGGCAAACTCTCAGTCGCCTCCCCGATGGCCCGGGCGCTGATCGGCAAATACGCGGGCGACATCGCGCAGGTGCAAGCGCCGGGGGGATTGCGGGAGTATGAGATTCTGGATGTGCGGTATGAGTAAGCGATCAGCCGTTTGACGCATGTTTCAATCTCTGCTCGTCACCGGAAAAATCCAGGCTTAATGCGCAAACTCCCGGAAGCTGTTTACCACGCTCTGCAAACCCTCTGGGTCGGCGGTCTGTGGGTCGTTGGCTATGTCGTCGCGCCGGTGTTGTTTGCCAACCTTGGCGACCGGCAACTGGCGGGGGTGGTGGCGGGCAAGCTGTTTGCGTTGATTGGCTGGATTGGCCTTGGTTGCGCCGCTTATCTGCTGTCTTTTCTCGCCTGGCGCTGGCGGCGGGCGGTGTTTCGTCAGGCGGGATGGTGGCTCGTTGTTGCGATGGCGGCGCTGGCGGCCATCAGCCTGTTCGGCATCCAGCCGCTGATGTTGCAACTCAAAGCCGAAGCCTGGCCGCGTGATGTGATGGAAACGGCGTTGCGCGACCGCTTTGCTTTATGGCACGGGGTTTCGAGCGTGCTCTATCTGTTGCAGAGTCTGCTTGGGCTGATTCTGGTGACAGGGTTCCGGGTACAAGGTTCAGTCAATTCATGCGCGCCAAAGGCGCGGAAATCAGACTGAAACCTGACCCTGTAGCCCGTAGCCTTGGTTAGCCCTGAAAACTGCGTTTGGTGCGGCGTGGCTCGTTGGGGCGAGGTTTGGCAGACTTGGCGGCGGGTTTTTCCGGATTTTCCCGGTAAACCACGAGCAGTTTGCCGATATGCTGTACCGGCGCGGCGGCGAGTTCTTCGCAGAGGCGTTTGAGGTAGGCTTCGCGGTCGTCACGGCTGTCGCCATAGACGCGGATTTTGATTAACTCGTGGGCTTTGAGGCAAACGTCGATTTCTTTCAGAACCGCGTCGGAGAGGCCGTTTTCGGCGATCGAGACGACCGGATTCAAGCCATGCGCCCTGGCGCGGAGTTCGCGCACTTGGGCAGAATTAAATTGTTGCATGTGATAAACCTTTCAAAAGCATTATTTTACCTTGACCCATGAAGCGAACCCGAACCAGCAAGGCGTGGATGCAGGAACACGTCAATGATCCCTATGTGCAGCTTGCCAGGAAAGAAGGCTGGCGTTCCCGCGCCGCCTTCAAGTTGATGGAGATTGACGACAAGGACAAGCTCCTGAAACGCGGCGCGGTGGTGGTCGATCTCGGCGCTGCGCCCGGCGGCTGGTCGCAGGTAGCGGCCAGGCAGGTGGGCGGTGGACAGGCTGGGGGTGGTCTCGTGCTGGCGCTGGATTTGCTGGAAATGCCGCCGCTTCCCGGTGTCCAGTTCATTCAGGGCGATTTCCGCGAGGATGCGACGCTCGCACAACTGGAAAAAATACTGGGCGAACGGCAGGTCGGGCTTGTTTTATCGGACATGGCCCCCAATATGTCAGGCGTTCCCCTGGTCGATCAGGCGCGGGTGATGCACCTCGCCGAGTTGGGGCTGGAATTTTGCCGGGCGCATTTGAAGGCGGACGGCGCCTTTCTCGTCAAGGTTTTTCAGGGAACGGATTACGAAGCGTTTTTGCGCGCCATGCGCGCCACCTTCAAAACAGTCGCAGTGCGCAAACCCGACGCTTCGCGTGACCGCAGCGCCGAGCTTTATCTGCTGGGCCGGATGTTGCGTTAACGCGACCTTGGCGCGGCCTTGGTTGTGGCATTGAGAGAAGCAGTTAAAATGCTGGTTTTTGTCGCTCGTCGCCGTTAAAGGAGAGCAAGCTTGAACAATCTGTTCAAAAACCTCGCCATCTGGCTCGTCATCGGCCTTGTGCTGATGACGGTGTTCAACCAGTTCAATTCGCGCCAGGTCGCGCAAAACAGCGGGTCGATCGCCTATTCCCAGTTCATCGACGAGGTGAAGCAGGGGCATATCACCACCGTCATCATGGAAGGCCGCACGCTGAAGGCGACGACGAGCGAAGGCAAGCGCCTGACGACTTACGCGCCGCCCGATCTGTGGCTGGTTTCCGACCTGCTCAAAAATGGCGTCAAGATCGAGGCGAAGCCCGAAGATGACGAATCTTTCCTGACCAATATCTTTGTTTCGTGGTTCCCGATGCTGCTCCTGATCGGCGTCTGGATCTTTTTCATGCGCCAGATGCAGGGCGGCGGCAAGGGCGGGGCTTTCTCTTTTGGCAAATCGCGGGCGCGGATGACCGACGAGGCCCAGAACACCGTGACCTTCGCCGATGTCGCCGGTTGCGACGAGGCCAAGGAAGAAGTTCAGGAACTGGTCGATTTTCTGCGCGATCCGTCCAAATTCCAGAAGTTGGGCGGGCGCATTCCCAAGGGCGTGCTGCTGGTCGGCAACCCCGGCACCGGCAAAACCCTGCTCGCCAAGGCCATTGCCGGCGAAGCCAAGGTGCCGTTTTTCAGTATTTCCGGCTCCGATTTCGTTGAAATGTTCGTCGGCGTTGGCGCGGCGCGGGTGCGCGACATGTTCGAGAACGCCAAGAAACATTCGCCGTGCATCGTTTTCATTGACGAAATCGACGCCGTTGGCCGCCATCGCGGCGCGGGTCTCGGCGGCGGCAACGACGAGCGCGAGCAGACGCTCAATCAGTTGCTGGTCGAAATGGATGGCTTCGAGGGCCACGCTGGCATCATCGTCATTGCCGCCACCAACCGCCCCGACATTCTCGACCCGGCGCTCTTGCGGCCAGGCCGTTTCGACCGTCAGGTCGTGGTGCCGCTGCCGGATATTCGCGGGCGGGAAGAAATTCTCAAGGTGCATATGCGCAAAGTGCCGATTGCGCCGGATGTCAAGGCCGATGTCATCGCCCGCGGCACGCCGGGGTTTTCCGGCGCCGACCTCGCCAATCTGGTCAATGAAGCGGCGCTGTTCGCCGCCCGCCGCAACAAAACGCTGGTCGATATGGACGACTTCGAGATGGCCAAGGACAAAATCATGATGGGCGCTGAACGCCGCAGCATGGTGATGACCGAGGAAGAAAAGATGAACACGGCTTACCACGAATCCGGCCATGCCGTCGTCGCCAAGCTGGTGCCGAAATCCGACCCGGTGCATAAAGTCACCATCATCCCGCGTGGCCGCGCCCTTGGCCTGACCATGCAGTTGCCGGAGCAGGATCGCTACGCCTACGACAAGCAGTTTCTCCTCTCGCGCATCGCCGTGCTGTTTGGCGGGCGGATTGCCGAAGAACTGTTCATGAACCAGATGACCACCGGCGCTTCCAACGACTTTGAGCGGGCGACGGCGATGGCCCGCGACATGGTAACGCGCTACGGCATGTCGGATGACCTCGGCGTCATGGTCTATGGCGAAAATGAAGGCGAGGTTTTCCTGGGCCGCTCGGTGACCCAGCACAAGAACGTCTCGGAAGCGACGATGCAGAAGGTCGACGCCGAAGTCCGCCGCATCATCGACCAACAGTACGCGCTGGCCCGCAAGCTGCTCGAAGACAACCGCGACAAGGTCGAGGCTATGGCCAAAGCCCTGCTCGAATGGGAAACCATCGACGCCGAACAGATCGACGACATCATCGCTGGCAAATCGCCGCGTCCGCCCAAACCGAACCCGCCGCCCGTCAAGCCCTCCGCATCATCGGACGATGCGCCGGGGGCCGAACCAAGCGCCCCGGCGCCAGCCTGATTTTTCATCATTCTCAACAGGCCGGGTTGCTCCGGCCTTTTTATTTATGCCCTTTCTCCATTGCGGCCCCTACCGGCTGACGCTGCAACGCCCGCTCATCATGGGCATCGTCAACATGACGCCCGACTCCTTTTCCGGCGACGGCCTGGGCGGCGACACCCAATCCGCCATCGCTCACGCCCGGAGGCAGCGCGAGGCAGGGGCCGACATGCTCGACCTCGGGGCCGAATCAACGCGCCCTGGGGCCATGCCGACGGCGGAGGCCGATGAACTCAAGCGTCTGTTGCCGGTGCTCGAAGAAGTCACCACTTGGGGCCTGCCCATCTCGGTCGACACCTGCAAACCGGCGGTCATGCGGGCGGCACTAACGGCAGGCGCGGCAATGATCAACGACATCACCGCCCTGCGTGACCCCGAGGCGCTCGCAGCGGTGGCCGAAAGCGATTGCGCCATCTGCCTCATGCACATGCAGGGTGAGCCGCGCACCATGCAGGCAGCGCCGGTCTATGGCGATGTGGTGGCCGAAGTCCGCCAGTTTCTCGCCGCCGCCGTCGACCGCTGCCGCCGGGCGGGCATTGCCGACGAGCGGCTGGTGCTCGACCCCGGTTTTGGCTTTGGCAAAACGCTCGAACACAATCTCGCGCTATTACGCCGGATCAAGGCCGCGACGATCGACGATCTACCGCTGCTGGCGGGCCTTTCCCGCAAATCCATGCTC
>JAITWU010000310.1 GCA_031285115.1 Azonexus sp.
GGCGCTTACACCTACGATTACGGCGATGCGTCGGGCTACACGCCGATCATGAAGATGTACACCCTCGGCCACGACTTCATGCCGCCCGGCATCCACGCTGGCGGCTTGCGCTACCACGGCGCGTCGCCGCTCGTCTCGCAGCTTTTCAACGAAAAGCTGTTGCAGGCGATGGCCGTGCCGCAGGTCGCTACTTTTGAGGCGGGCGTGCAGTTTGCCCGCGCCGAAGGCATCATCCCGGCGCCGGAATCCTGCCACGCCATTCGCGCCGCGATTGATGAAGCACTGGCCTGCAAGGCGACCGGCGAAGCCAAAACGATTCTGTTCTGCCTCACCGGCCACGGCCATTTCGACATGGCTTCCTACGACCGCTACCTCTCCGGCAAGCTCGAAGATTACGACTACCCGGCGGAGGCGATCAGCGAATCCTTGAAGCATCTGCCCAAAGTCGGCTGACCGTGAGAGTTTTTGTTTTTATCCTCGTTCTTGCCAATATCCTGTTTTATGCCTTTGACCAGGGTTATCTCGGCAAGTCCGAAGGGCCGGACGCCGGGCGGCTGGCGCGTCAGCTCAACCCCGAGCGGATACACATCGTCTCGCGCGGCGAGGAGCCGCCGCTGCCAGCGCAAGGCAAGCCCGGAGAAGAAAGCGCGCCGCCCGCCACGGTCGAACTGGCCGGGCTGACGGCGGCGTCTGCCGCCAACGCCTGCCTGTTATGGAAAAATCTGGCGGCGATTGACGCTGACCGTCTCAGCACACTCATGGCCAGCCGCTTCGCAAACTTTGCGCTGAGTCGCGCCGATGGCGGCGAGAGCGGCGGCTGGTGGATCTACATTCCGCCGCTGGCAAACAAGGCCGATGCTGAAAAAAAGGCGGTCGAATTGCGCCAGTACGGCGTCACCGACTATTTCATCGTCCAGGAAGGCCCCAACCGCTTTGCCATTTCGCTCGGCGTTTTTTCTTCCGAAAAAGGCGGTCAGGAGCGTTACGCCGAACTCAAGGGCAAAGGCGTCCGCTCCGCCCGGCTGATGCTGCGTCCGGGCAAGGACGGCACGATCAGCCTGCGCGCCGAAGGGCCGGGCGCCGGGTTGGCCGATCTGCTGGCGGCGCTCAATGGTGATTTCGTCAAGCCGACGCAGCAGGACTGCCGGTGAGCGATTACTTCGTTGGCCTGACCGGCGGCATCGGCAGCGGCAAGAGTAAAGTCGCCGAACTGTTTGCCGAGCGCGGTATCGAAGTCGTCGATGCCGATGCTATCGCCCGCCAATTGACCGCCACCGGCGGCGCGGCGATGCCCGCCCTGGTCGCCCGCTTCGGCCCGCAGATTGCCGACGCCAGCGGCGCTCTCGACCGCCCCGCCATGCGCCGCCTCGTTTTCGCCGATGCCGCCCGACGCAAGGAACTCGAAGCCATCCTCCATCCGCTGATTGATGAAGAATCGAGCCGCCGCTGCCGGGCTGCGGCCTCGCCCTACGTCATCATCGACGTGCCGCTGCTGGTCGAAGGCGGCAGTCATCGCCGTGGCCGTTATCAGCGCATTCTCGTCGTCGACTGCCCGGAAGACCTGCAAATTGCCCGCGTCGCCGCGCGCAACGGCTTTGACGAAGCCGCCGTGCGCGCCATCATGGCCGCCCAGGCAACGCGCGCCGAACGGCTGGCAGTGGCCGATGATGTGATTGTCAATGACGACAGCATTGATGCTTTGAGCATGGCCGTCGAAGCCCTGCATCGAAAATATCTCGGATTTTCGGCGAATATACCTAAAGCAAACTGTTGAGATTTGTACGCAAATACCTCAAAATATAGGGGATTTTCCGTTTTTCCGGACACCTGCCGCGTGATTACCTACGAATACCCGTTTAACGAACGCATCCGCACGCTCTTGCGTCTGGAAGATTTGTTCGACAAAACGACGTATTTCGCCCAGAGCGAAGGCGCGCTCGAACATCACACCGCCCTCATCGCGCTGTTTGAAATTCTCGACGCCGCCGGTCGCGCCGACCTCAAGATGGATCTGTTGCAGGAACTCGAACGCCAGCGCCAGACGCTGCTCGCTTACCGCAACAATCCCGATATTTCCGAAGAGGCGCTCTCCGGCGCGCTGTACGAAATCGAACAATCCTCGGCCGCCCTGCTCGCCATGAGCGGCAAACTCGGCCAGCAACTGCGCGACAACGACTGGCTGATGGGCATCAAAAGCCGCGCCGCCATTCCCGGCGGCGTATGCGAATTCGACCTGCCCTCCTACCACTGGTGGCTGCATCGCAAACCGGAAACCCGGCGTCAGGCGCTCGAAGGCTGGGCGCGGACGATGACGCCGATGCGCGACGCCGCCGCCATCGTGCTGCGCCTTTTGCGCGCCAGTGGCCGGCCCAAGAGCCATACCGCGAGCGCCGGCCAGTTTCAGCTCAACCTCGGCGGCACGGCGGCGCAGATGGTGCGCGTCACGGTTGCCGACGAAGAACCGGCGGTGCCCGAAGTCAGCGCCAACAAATACTTCCTCAACATCCGCTTCACCAAACCGCCGCACGGCGAAATCCGGGCGCGCAACTGCGAAGGCCAGGTCTCCTTTGAACTGACCTTCTGCAATCTGTAATGGCCCAAATCCGTCAAGTCCGCTGCCCGCAATGCGGCGGCAAAGCACTGTGGTCACCGGAAAACCCGTGGCGTCCGTTCTGCTCCGAACGCTGCAAAAAAATCGACCTCGGCGCCTGGGCGAGCGACACTTACCGGATTGCCGGCGGCGCAGGGCCGAATCAAGGCGAAGACGACTTGCCGGAAGCCGGGCCGTTGCTCAACTGACGGGCGACGTCGGGCTTGGCATGAACTGGCGGCGCTCGATGTGATCTGCAAGACGCATCTCATTCCAGTTGCATTTCAATAGATCGGTTTTCACTGGGTAGATTCATTCCCCCCTCCAGGGCAATCGCATGAATGCTTTTGGACAACAAAACAACCGTTTTTATCCGCTGCAAAAAGCCCATGAGGGAGAAAAAGGGTGTTGTAGGGGCGACTTTTAGTCGCCCGCTGGCGGCA
>JAITWU010000354.1 GCA_031285115.1 Azonexus sp.
AACTTCTGCCGCTTACCCCTCCACCACCCGCTACGCGGGCGGTCCCCCTCCCCATTCTGCGAATGGGGAGGATCTGCAAACCTTGGGCTTTGGCAACTAAAACACCCATCATCCAAAGCAGGGGCGACAGCGACCCGTGAACCATCAAATCCCCTCACCCTTGAGGGGGTAAAAGTATGGTCGAGGCGCTTGCCGCAATCTTCCTCCACTTCCCCTCCCGGTGTTCGTCCTGTGGCGAACCGCTCAAATGCTTATTTGTTCCAGCCATCTGAATCGCTCGATTCGCACGATTGATCTGAAGCCGTTAACAGCCCCCGTGCCCCTTTTTCCTAAAAATATTAAAATTAACAAAAATATATTTATATGTAATATTTGTTAATTTTAATAAGCATTTGATTTTTAATTAAAAATTAAAGCAAGGTGGGTTTTGATGTGAGGTTTTGTGAGCTTTCTTTTTGTCAGGATATGCTACTGTCAAAGAGCATGGTCATATTTCGACTATTGCCATATTTGTTAGATACAAAAATGACAGTGACATGTAAAAACTGGATGTTTTTGAAGTGCCTGAGGAGCAACAAAATGAGCCGCATTCAACGTCAACCTGACTCTCTCGCTTCCCGTCTTCGCCTGATGAAGCTGGAGCCGCGCATGTTGTTTGATGGCGCGGCGGTCGCTGTTGCCGTCGATGCGGCGCACAGCGTCGATAGCGCAGATAGCGCCGATAAAACCGCTCAGACAGCCCCTCCGGCGCCGGTTGAAACGCCCGTTGAAACAGCGCCGTCGGCCAGCGAGCAAAGCGCTGCCCCGGTATCGGCGGATGCCGCTGATACCGCCATTGCCTATTTCGACGTCAGTCAACTCCCGCCGGAATTTCAGGATGCGGCGGCGCTGGCCTCGCAAAATATTCTCGATTTCGCCAAAACCGCCACCAATGAGCAATGGTATGCCCTCTTCAATGGCGGCGAAGCGAGCGATGCCGCCTGGACGGCCCGGCTTGACGCCCTGCGCAGCAGTTTGCTCGATGGCGGCCTGGTGATTACGGTTGCGGCCATTGACGCCAGCGCCATGCCCGATGCCGTGGCCGCTTTTACGGCCAATGGGCCGGATGGCGGCATGACCATCTTTATCAATACCGCCTGGACCAATCTGCTCGGCACACAAGACATCGCCCGCGCCCTGACTGAAGAATTCGGTCATGCCCTCGACTACCAGCTCAATGGCGACCATGACACACCGGGCGATGAAGGCGAAGCCTTTGCCGCCCAGGTGCTCGACTGGGCGGAAACCAGCAGCGCCCTGCAACGCATCGCGACGGAAAACGACCAGCGGACGATCGAATGGAACGGCCAAAGCTATGCCATCGAGACAGCGGTCTACACCTTTGTTAACTCCTACGAAGTCCTCATCAGCGATACCGTTTTCGCCGTCAAGGAGCTGAATTCCGCTTCCTTTGATGGAGGTGACCCGCTGGGTGTGGCGACCATCGACGACAGCAATTTCAACAGCAAATATTTCAGCGGCAACGACGTTTCCGCCATTGGCCTCAACATTGGCGGCACCATGTACTACGGCTGGATCAGCCGCCCGATCAAATCCGGCGGCATCACGCGGGGCTTTTACTTCTGGACGGACACCGATTTCACCAACCTCGCCATCGCCCAGGCGGATGGCAACACGGATGGCGACAGCAACGCGACGGATAACCAGGCCTTCATCCTGGTGGTGGACCAGGCCTGGTTCGACCAGCAGATTGCCAGCGGCAACAACGGGATTGTCGCCGTCGGCACCTCCTCCAACCGCGTCGACGCTGCGATTAACGCAGAAATCGACAAACAGGCGGCCAACCCGCCGCCGCCGCTCGTTACCACGGGCGCTGACACCGCCGATGGCGCGAATGGCAGCGTGGCGGCGGTTGAAGGCGTCGATGGCAACGTCGGCGTCAACGCCAGCGGCAACGTGTTAACCAATGACGCCACCGCCAACCCTGGCGCCATGCTGGCCGTGACCCAGATCAGCGCCAATGGCAGCGACAGCGCCGTCAGCAGCGGAACGCCGGGCGTCATCGCGGGCAAGTACGGCACACTGACGATTGATGCCAGCGGTCACTACACCTACGCCGTCAACAACACCAACCCGACGGTTGACGCCCTCAATGCGGGCGGCGCGTTGAATGACGTGTTTACCTACACCGTGACCGACAGCAAGGGCGTGACCGCCAGCACGACCTTGACCATCGTCATCAAAGGCGCGAACGATTCACCCACGGCCAACCCGGACTACAACAGCGCCAAAATCCATCTGAGCAGCAATGATCCGGGCTACAACGCTTCGGGCAATGTGCTCATCAACGACGCCGATGTTGACAATACCCTTACCGACAAATATGTCGACCTCGGCAGTCTTGTGGTGACTGGAGTGGTGGATGCGGGAACGGTTGTCGTGCAGCCGGGCACGATCACTATGGCATTTACGACAAATCCGAACGGGAGCGGAATAGGTGATTTCGTCGTCTATACCGATGGCACAAACTATCACAAGTTGTATGACGCAAACGGCGTTCTCGTTACCCTGACAAATGCACCCACTGGCAGCATAGCGGCTACCGTCAGCGGCATTCCCTCCTACTATAAGGACAATTCCGGAAATCCTGTTTACATCAGCCTTTCCGCGAACGCATTCAGCGTTATCGCTAAAAGTAGCAATAAATTTACTATCACAGGCCAAGGGCCAACAGGGGATGTCGCAGCTTCTAACACTGGTGGAACACCAACGACAATCAGTGCGCCGTCAACAACCGGCTCGACTACCCTGTCGGGGCTTTCCGGTTTGAGCGGAACCATCACTGAGGGTATGGCCGTCGCTGGCCCCAATGTTCCGGGTGGCACAACGATCAAAACGATCAACCGCGATGGCAATGGAGCGATCACCAGCATCGTTCTCAGCCAGCCGTTGACCTCAAACATAACTTCAGGCCACTTTACTTTCACCGCCGTTCCCAACGCCAGCAACGAACTTCAAGGCGCGCACGGCAAGCTGCAACTCAATAGTGATGGCAGCTATACCTACACCGCCAACACCAACGATTCCACCTTGTCAGTAGGGCAATCAGCGGTTGAAGCGTTCAATTACACGATGTATGACAAGGTGAATGGCACAACGAGCAGCAGTACGCTGTACGTCACGGTGTACGGTTCTGGCTCAAACGACCCGATATTGAAAGACGATGCCGGAACCGCAAAAGAAACGGGTGTCGTACAGGGATCAAACGCCACAGGCAATGTGCTCACGAACGATACCAACCTCGGAACAAACCCCTCTGTGGTGTCTTACACGCTCGATGGCAGCACCGCCCCGGCAACAACCGCAGGCATCACCGCCAAATTAGACGGCAAGTACGGCACGCTGACGATTGATACGCAGGGCAACTACACCTACACCGTCGACAACGCCAACGCCACGGTAAACAGCCTCCCCGTCGGCAGTTCGCTCACTGAATCCTTTACCTACAAAGTCACCAACACGGCAGGCGGCACATCTTTTGCCCACCTCACCATCACCATCAACGGTGAGAATGATGCGCCGGTAGCCGTTGCCGACACCGCCGCCGTGGCCAAAGCCGGGGCGCATTCCGCCAGTGGCTCGGTGCTCGTCAACGATTCGGATGTCGATAAAGGCGACACGCTGACGGTTGTCAATGTTGGCGCGGGCACGGCTACCGACAAGGCGGCAGGCGCGTCCGTCAACGGCAAGTATGGCACGCTCACCATCAATGCCGATGGCAGCTACAAATACGTGCTCGATACCAGCCGCGCCATGACCCAACAACTGGGCGCGGGGCAAACCGATAACGAAAAATTCACCTACATGGTGAGCGATGGCAAAGGCGGCACGACTACCGCCACGCTCACCATTGCGATCACTGGCGCAAACAGCCCGCCGACCAACCTGTTCAACGGGCAATCTTTCAGCGATACCGAAACCACCACGGTGACCACCACCGAAGGCACGCCGATTCAATTTACCGGCGACAAAACCATTTCGGTGGTTGATGAGAACGACAATCTAAAGACCATTGTGCTGGCGGTTGATAGCGGCATATTGTCAGTCGATACAAGCAATCTCAATGGCGTAACGGTCGTTGGCAATAACTCCAGCAACCTCACGATTACCATTGACGGCGGCTCACAGGATGACCTCAACGCCGTTCTGGCAACGCTCACCTACACACCAACATCCGGCTTTTACGGCTCTGATTTTCTGACCATCGCCAGCAGGGATGGCGATAGCGCAGACGATCCATTGAGCAGGACCTGGGATAGCGATGGCATCGCCATTGTCATCCCCATGATTACCGAAACCACGGTGAACGAATCGGTACTCAGCGCAGGTTCCGGCGGCGATGTCGCCACAGGCAAGGTCACGATTCCCGCCGGGCAGGCGCTGCCAACGGGCAATCCGCAAACCGGCGATTTGCGCGATGCCCTGAATGCAATAGTGGGCGAGTGGAGCGTTGATAGCGAGGGCAACTTCACCGTCACGCTCACAAAAGCCTCCAGCACGAATACCGCCCAGTTCACCTACACCACCATAGATACTTTTGGCAACGCTATTGACAACATCATCAAAGTCGAAATCACCGACGATGCACCCATCGCCCAGGCCGACACCAACACCGTCGCCGTGAACACCAGTGTGGCAGGCAACGTCCTCACCGACGGCACAGCCGACATCTTCGGCGCCGATGGCGCCAAATCGACCGGCGGCGTCGTCGGCGTTCGCGCCGCCGGGGCCGATACCTCAAGCGAAGTCACTTCCGGCGTCGGCAATGTCATCAACGGCATCTACGGCACCCTCACACTCGCCGCCAGCGGCGCTTACAACTATGTCGCCAACGCGAGCGTCGCGGCGGCATCGCAGACCGACACCTTCGTCTACACCATCGAAGACGCCGACGGCAGCCGCTCGACAACGACACTGACGGTGACGGTCACGGATAACAGCCAGCTTGTCGATAAACTGCCGACGGTGGAGGCTGGTCAAGCGGCGCAGAGCGATGTCGGTTTGTCCAGTCAGGCGGCGAGCACGGGCAGTCTCAAATTTGACTTTGGCGGCGACGGCCCCAATGCCGTGACGCCGGTGAGCTTCAGCTACGACGGCGGCTTGGGCGCTGCGACGCAGACGACGGATGGCAATGGCAACACCGTCTTTACGGCAGACAACTGGACGCTGACGATTGATACTACCACCGGCGCTTACAGTTTCCAGCAAACCGGGGCCTATCAGCATGGCGCGGGCGCGAGCAACGCCAGCGGCCAGGTGACCGTGACCCTGACTGACGGTAATGGCAGTCAGGCAAGCAGTGTTTTGACACTGACCATCACCGATGACGTACCGACGATCAGTGTTGGCAGCACCCTGAATGTTGCCTCGGGTGGCGTAAGCGGCCCGGGCAATCTGTCGTTTGATTTTGGCGCGGACGCAGGTACGGGCGCGACGCTGACGGTCAATGGCAACGCCTTCACGCTGCCGACATCGGGCACCACTGACATCACGGGCAATCATGGCGTATTGAAGGTGGATGCGACTGGTAGCTACAGCTACACCGCCCATGCCAACACCAGCGGTCAGACAGACACCTTTACGTTTGTGATCACCGACGCGGACGGCGACACGCAGACAGCGACGCTGACGGTCACCATCACGGCGGCGGGCGGGCCGGGCGCAATCTCGAACCTTGAAGTGAACGAACATGGCTTGGGCGATGCCGCCGACACAGGAGAAACCGCCGAAATCACCCTGCCTTCCGGCTTCACCTATGAGGGCGTCAAAACCAATGGAACTTACGGCACGGTTTTAGAGATTGGCGGCAAACTGGTCTATACCCTGACCAGCGCCTACACGCACCCAAGCGGCAATGGGGCCAACAAAGCGGTCGATGGAGACACGGTTGTATTGACCGTCAAAGACAGTGGCGGCAACAGCTTTGATCTGACGGTGAAGGTCAACATCACCGATGACGTACCGACGATCAGTGTTGGCAGCGCCCTGAATGTTGCCTCGGGTGGCGTAAGCGGCCCGGGCAATCTGTCGTTTGATTTTGGCGCGGACGCAGGTACGGACGCGACGCTGACGGTCAATGGCGCCGACTTCACGCTGCCAGCATCGGGCACCACGGACATCACGGGCAATCATGGCGTATTGAAGGTCGATGCGACTGGCAACTACAGCTATACCGCCCATGCCAACACCAGCGGTCAGACAGACACCTTTACGTTTGTGATCACAGACGCAGACGGCGACACGCAGACAGCGACGCTGACAGTCAATATGAATCAACTGGCGACTTTCGGCGGCAAGAGTACGGGCAGCGTGACGGAAGACAGCGGTGACTACACAGCGACGGGCAAAGTGGATGTTACGGATAGTGATTCATCGACGGACATCACTCCCCAGACCAATGAGGCCGGGACATACGGTAGCTTCAGCATCGACAAGGATGGCAAGTGGACGTACACCGCCGATAACGCCTTGCTGCAACCCTTGAGCGTCACGGCAGAAACTACGGAAATTTTCACGATCCAAAGCGCCGATGGCACGAGGCACGACATCGTGATCACGCTAAACGGTGTCAATGACGCGCCTGCCTTTGACGGCGACTTGACCGGCAGCGTGACGGAAGACAGCGGTGTCTACACAGCGACGGGCAAAGTGGATGTGACGGATAGTGATTCATCGACGGACATCACTCCCCAGACCAATGTGGTTGGGACATACGGTAGTTTCAGCATCGACAAGGACGGCAAGTGGACGTACACCGCCGATAACGCAAAGCTGCAATCCCTGAGCGTTACGGCAGAAACCACGGAGACTTTCACGATCCAGAGCGCCGATGGCACGATGCACGACATTGTCATTACCTTGAATGGCGTCAAGGAGGTGGTGGAGGACGACAAGGCGACGCCCCCCGTTCCGCCGCCGCCGAGTTTGCCGGTTGCCGCGCCTGTCTTCACGACTCCTGCGACTACCGTCACTGACATTGCTGCGGTTAACAGCGGCGCGGGTTCGGTGGAGTCGGCCAGCAGCCAGCCGGGGACGATTGGCGCTATTTCGCCAAGCCTGCATGTGCTCGTCGCGGTGTCGGAAGTCCAGGAGTTGAGCAGTGGCGCGGCTCCCGCTGCGGATGGCGCAGGTTTTTCGTCTGTGGGCGCGGGGTTGGCGATAGATCCTTCCCTGCATGTGTTGCCTGCGGTGCACGAGGTGGCGCTCAACGGCAGCCAGAGTTTCCGGCATGTGTTTGACGCCAATGAATCTTTCCTGCGCTCTGCTGATGACGATTTTGACAGTGATCGTCCGGCGTCGCCGCGAGCGGCTGATTTCCCGGACCAGGCCGACGCTGCCGCCAATAACGCCCCTGCCGCCGCGCCCGCGACGGCGGAGGCCGCCGGGAACGCGGCTCAGAAGGCGGCAGTGAGCGGTGATCTCCCGCCCTCCGATGAACTGGAAGATCTCAAGGATGTGGCGGATCAGGCGCTGTCTCCGGCGCCAGCCCGTAGCGCATCCGCCGTTGAGATCGTTCGCCGGTCAGACATTGTCGTCCAGTTGCAGCGCCTCTCGCATCATCGCAGCGCGGCGGCGCAAGCCAGGGCGCTGGCGCAACAACTGGCGGCGTTCGGCCCCGGCCCCCTGCCAGGCGAGCGGCACGGGGCGCGGGGGTAGGCGTTTTTTCACCCCGGTTTTCTTCCGCCTGCGGGGGAAGAAAATCGGGAAGTTTGATTTGTTTTTGTAACCACTGTATTTATATTAAATATGAAAATTGCTTATCGCCCCCAATGCCTGATTGCGCTAACCGCTGCCGTGCTTGCCGGTTGCGCCGTGACCCCGCAGCCCATGACTCAGGAAGCCGTGCGCGAGCGTGTGCAGGCAGACCAGAGCCGCATCTACAGCAACCAGGAAGAGATTGCCGCGCCCATCGGGTTCGATGAAGCGCTGGCCCGCGCCCTCAAATACAACCTCGATTACCGCCTCAAGGTCATGGAATCGGCGGTCAATATCAGCATGGCCGAATTGAGCCGCTACGACATGTTGCCCAATATTCTGGTCTCGGCAGGCTACATGGCCCGCAACAATGACGCCGGGTCCACCAGTTACGATGTCGTCACGGGTCAGGACTTGTGGGGCGGCAATCCGACCAGTTCGCAGGAACGCCGCCGCCGCATCGCGGGGGCCGAGTTTTCCTGGAGCATCCTTGATTTTGGCGTCAGCTACTATCGCGCGCGGCAGCAGGCCGACCAGCTCTTGATCAGCGAAGAGCGCCGCAAGCGGGTCATGCAGACCATTACCGAGGATATTCGTTCTGCTTACTGGCGAGCCGTCGGCGCTCAACGTCTGACGCAGCAGACCGAAAACCTGATCGAACGTGTCCGCGCCACGCTCGAACGTTCCCAGGAAGCTGAAAAAAAAGGGCTGTTGCCGCCCCGCGAGGCGCTCAATTACCAGCGTCAGTTGCTCGATGCCCTGGGCTTGCTGGCAACCCGCCGACAAGAGCTGGAGTACGCCAAACACGAACTGGCTGCCCTCATGAACATCCCGCCGGGCACGGCCTTCACCCTGCGCGAAGATGATGAACCTGCCTTGATGGGGGTGCCCGCCAATGTGGGTGAACTGGAGGACTTCGCCCTGAACCGGCGCTCCGAGTTGCGCGAGGAAGATTACCGCCGCCGGATCACCGCTGCGGATGCGCGGCGGCAGCTACTCTCCCTGCTGCCGAATTTGAGCCTGAGCGCCAATGCCCAGTACGACACCAATCGCTATCTGTACAACAACAACTGGCTTGATTCCAGCCTGCGCGCCAGCTTCAACCTGATGCGGCTGGCTTCCTTGCCAGCCATGAACAAATCCCAGAAAGCGCAGGAGCAGCTCGATGATGCCCGGCGGCTGGCGTTGTCGATGGCGGTGCTCACCCAGGTGCGCGTCGCCCTTGAGCGTTACCGCATGTCGCTCAATGAACTGGATGTGGCGCGTGAATCAAGCCGGGTCGATCAGCGGCTGTTGAGTTTTTCCAAAGCGGCGCTCGTCACCCGCATGGAATCGGAGATGGATCTGGTTCGCGCCGAGGTGCGGGCGCTCAATTCCGATTACCAGCGCCACCTCGCTTATGCTCGCGCCCAGGCGGCTTTTGGCCGCATCTACAACTCGATCGGGCTGGAAGTGCTGCCCGATGAGGATTTTGAGCACCTGAGCGTTAGCGAACTGGCTGTCCGCCTTGCCAGTCATCTGCACCAGGCCGAAACGGAAACCTTCCCCAAACTGGCCGTTTTTGCTGCGCCGCCCCTGCCCAGCGTGCGGCTCGCCATTACGGCAGGGGAGGGGATGGGGGAGAAAGTCGGGGAGGGTTTGCCCGGCATCGACGACAAGCTATACGCCGCTGTGCGTCAGACCCTGGAGCGCAATCAGTTCAAATTGACCGACGCGCCCGGCGAGGGCATGACCTTGCAACTGGCGCTGAACCTGCCGCTTGCCGCTGACGGCACACGCAAGGCGAGCGCGGTGTGGACATTGCGCGGGGCCGATGGCGCGGTGATCGGTTCAGAAACCTACCGCAGCGTTCTGCCCGCCCATGTCACCGCCCGCATTCTGGCGGCGTTTGCCGAAGCAGCAACGTCCGCCCATCTGACCACCATCCAGGGCTGGCTGCATCAGCGCCCCAGTCCGCAAGCCACGGGCGATAAATGAAAACGTCATCCACGCGACGGCCTGTTTTTGGCAAATTTTTGTCATTCGGCGCGAAGGGCGCGTTTTTGTGCGCGTTCTTGTGTACATTCCTGGCGGGGCAGGGCGTCTGGGCGCAGGGCGCGGCCAAACCTGCCGCCGCCCCGGATGCGACGCCGGTGCGCGTGCTGTTATCTCCGGCTCTGGAAACCACGCTGGTCAGCCAGATGCCCGGACGCATCATCGAAGTGAATGCGACGCTCGGCAAGGCGTTTACCAAGGGCAGCGTGCTGGTGCGCTTCGATTGCGCCGAACAGCAGGCCCGCGCCGCCATGAGCCAGGCCGAACGCGCCAGCGCCGAGCAGGAACTGGAAGGCAAGCTGCGCTTGCAGGGGATGCATCAGGCGACCGAACTGGAGGTCGGGCTGGCGGCGAGCGCCGCAGAGCGGGCGCGGGCGCAAGTCAATATGTATAAGGCGCAGCTTGGCTTTTGCAGCGTCACCGCGCCTTTTTCGGGACGCGCCGCCAAGGTGCTGGTGCGCCAGTTTCAGGGCGTGGCGGCCAGCCAGCCCTTGCTCGAAATTGTCAGTGACGGCCCGCTCAAATTCCGCCTCAATGTGCCGGGGGCCTGGCTGCGCTGGCTCAAAACCGGGACCGTTTTTGATGTCGCCATTGACGAAACCGGCAAGACTTATGGCGCTCGCGTCACCGCGATCAATGCCCGGGTCGATGCCGTGAGCCAGACGGTGGAACTGGAAGCCAGCCTCGCGGCGCGCGCGCCTGAACTGTTGCCCGGCATGAGCGGCAATGCCCGCTTCAACCCGCCCGCGCCATGAGCGGGAGCGGGAACGAAGCCGGGGACGAAACAGGGAACGAACCGGCGGGATCGTGGCCCCTCTACGCCAGTCTGCAACGCCAGGCCATGCAGGCGGAAGATATAGCCGCCCTGGGTTTTGTCGCGGCTAACGAAACCTGGCATCTGGCCCCTTACCAGCAGGCTTTTGTCTGTCTGGTCGATGCGCTGGGCCGTTTGCAGGTGCAAACGGTGTCCGGCCTCATCAGCGCCCACGAGTCCACGCCCTTCCTCCAGTGGGTGCAAAAGGTTGGCGCTGACCGTCTGGCGGCTTCTCCAGCGCAGCCCGGCTCGCCCGCGCAGCCCTTTACGGCGGTTGATCTGCCCGCTGACCTCGCGGCCTCCTGGCAGGAATGGTGGCCCGCCCATGCCCTGTGTCTGCCGCTCGATACCTTGAATGGCGAGCGTGTCGGCGCTTTGCTGCTCACTGCCGAACAGCCCTGGAGCGAAATCCAGCGCCATTGGCTGCAACTCCTGCGTGACACCTATGCCTGGGGGTTTGCCCACCTGCGCGGCAGGCCCCTGCGCTGGCGCGCTCATTGGCAGAAGTGGAAAGAACAGCCCCGGCGTCTCCGGTGGCTGGCCGCAGGCATTGTCGCCGTGCTGCTATTGCCGGTGCGCATTTCGGTGCTGGCCCCGGCGGAAGTCATCGCCCTTCATGCCGAAGCCATCGCCGCTCCGGCGGATGGCGTTGTCAAAACCTTTGCTGTCGAACCCAACCACCGCGTCCATGCGGGCGACCTCTTGCTGTCGCTTGACGATACCACCTTGCGTAATCGCTTCGCCGTGGCGACCGAGGCGCTCGCCGTCGCCAGAGCCGATGCGCTGGCGGCCCAGCAAAAAGCCTTTGACCAGACCCAGAGCCGCGCCGACCTCGCTACCTTGCAGGGCCGAGTGCGGGAACGCAGCGCCGAGCTGGCTTACCTTCAGGAATCGTTGCAGCGGCTTGAGGTGCGCGCGCCAGCCGATGGCCTCTTCGTCTATGGCGACGCCAACGATTGGCTGGGCAAGCCGGTGATGACTGGCGAGCGGCTGGGGCAACTGGCGCAGCCCGATGATCTCGGCGTTTTGGTGTGGCTGCCGGTGCCGGACGCCATCAACCTGCGCGAAGGCGCGGAAATGAAAGTCTTTTTGCAGGCGCATCCCTTGAGCGCCTTGCCAGCGGTTCTCGAACAAACGAGCTATCAGGCGAGTCTCTCGCCCGAAGGCGTCGCCAGCTACCACATCCGGGGGCGGCTCACCGATGGCGATGCGGAACATATCGGCCTGCGCGGCGTCGCCAAGGTGTACGGCGACCGTTATCCGCTGATCTACTGGATATTCCGCCGTCCGCTGGGTGCGCTGCGGCAATGGCTCGGCCTGTGATGAGCGCGCCGCTTTCACCGTCCTCGCCGCCGCCGCTGGACGATCTGCCGCCCTTGCGGCCTGATCTGCAAATCCTGCCCGCCGGACATGACCGTGACGGCGCGCCCGTCTGGACACTGCAAGACCCCGTGAACAACCAGTTCTACCGGCTGGGCTGGGTCGAATTTGAATTGCTTGCGCACTGGTCGGCAGGAAACGTCGATGAGGTTCTGCGCCAGGTGGCGGCGGCTACCCTGCTGCGACCGAGGCGGGAAGAAATCGAGGCGCTGCACCAGTTTTTGACGCAACACCAACTGCTGGAGATCCATACGCCCGAGCACACCCGCATGTTGCAGAATCTGCGCCAGAAGAGCCGCGCCAGCCGCGTGAACTGGCTGCTGCATCATTATCTGTTTTTCCGCTTGCCGCTGGTGCGGCCCGCTGCCGCGCTGGCGCGTCTGGCCCCGTGGCTGGGCTGGATTTTCACCGCGTGGACAGCCAGCGTGGTGCTTGGCCTTTCCGTGATCGGGCTGGGACTGACCATCCGCCAGTGGGACAGTTTTGCCGCCACATTCGCCCAATCTCTTTCGCCCGCCGGTTTTTTCAGTTATCTGGTCGCCCTTGCCGTAACCAAGAGCGTGCATGAGCTGGGACACGCCCTGACCGCCACCCGCTACGGTGTGCGCGTCGCCCATATGGGCGTGGCTTTTCTCGTGATGTGGCCGATGCTCTATACCGACACCACAGAATCCTGGCGGCTCGCCGACCGTCGCCAGCGGCTGGCGATTGCCTCGGCGGGCTTTGTCAGCGAACTGGCGCTGGCCGGGCTGGCGACGCTGGCCTGGCATCTGGTTGGCGACGGGCCGCTCAAGGAAGCCCTGTTCTTTCTGGCGACGACGGCCTGGGTCATTTCCCTGATGCTCAACGTCAGCCCCTTCATGCGTTTTGATGGCTATTTCGTGCTCTCGGACGCGCTCGATGTGCCCAATCTGCACGAGCGGGCATTCGCGCTCGCCCGCGCCCAGCTTCGCCGCGTCGCCCTGGGCCTCGCCGAACCGGAGCCGGAAGCCCTGCCGCCTCGCTTGCGCTGGTTCCTGATCGCCTTTGCCTGGGTCACCTGGATTTACCGGCTCATCGTATTTACGGGTATCGCCATCATGGTGTACCTGTTTTTCTTCAAGCTCCTGGGCTTGATCCTCTTCATGGTCGAAATCTGGTGGTTCGTCGCCCGCCCTGTCTGGCGCGAGCTGCGCTACTGGAATGAGCGGCGCGAGCAGGTCTCCGCCACCCGCCGGACGGCGCTGCTGGCGGCTCTCGCCGCAGTCATCGCCGTCGCCCTCCTGCCTTGGCCAACGCCGGTGCGGGCGACGGCCTGGCATTATCCCGGCCAAAGCGTCACGCTCTATAGCCCGCTGCCTGCGCGGGTGCAGTTTCTGGCCCAGCCGGGTGGCCGGTTTTCCGCTGGCGCGCCATTGCTGACGCTCGACCAGCCGGATTTGAGTTATCGCGCTGAACGCGCAGCGGTCACGCGGGAGACCGTCGATGCCGAGTGGCGCAGCGTCGCATCCCTGGATGATGGTCTGGAGCGTCTGCCGCTGGTCTTGCAGGGGCGGGCGCTGCGGGCAGCCGAATGGCAGGCCGAGGTTGCCGAGGGCAAGCGCCTGACCCTGACTGCGCCCTTCGACGGCAGACTGACCGATGTAGACCCGAATATCGCAATCGGCGCCTGGGTCAGCCCGCGTCAGCCGGTCGCCAGCCTGATCGGCCCCGGCCCCTGGCTGGCCGAAGCCTTCGTCAGTCAAAGCGAGTTGCCACGGCTGCGGACAGGCGCCACGGTTCACTACTATCCAGTCAACCAGCCGGGCGCGGCCTGGGTCGCCAGGGTGGTGGATATTGAAAACACCAAGCTCTCCTTGTTGCCTCACCCCATGCTGGCGGCCAGTCACGGCGGCCCCTTGCCGACGCTGGCCGATGCGCGCGCGCCCTTGCGCCCGCGCGACAGTCTCTACCGCGTGCGGCTGGCGCTCGACGGCGAGCCGCCCGCCACCGTTGGCTGGGGGAATGCCGTGTTGACTGCCGAGCCGCGTAGCTGGTTGATCGAGCAACTCAAGCCGCTAACCATCGTGCTCATCCGCGAGCTTGTTTTTTAGCCATTGGCGTTGGCGCTGCAACGGCTTTTCCTTCCGCCACAAAAGGATCGCTGCTATAATTGCAAAGTTTTTCCCGGCGCTCGTGGCCGGAAAGAACGGTTGCCAGCAAGTCGCTGGCGGCAAAATCCACACATCCGCCGATTAAGGGTGCGGGCCGGAAGAACTTCAATGGCGCGCGTTGGCGGCGGGTGGCGGTTCAACCCTTAAAGGAGTTTTTGAGAATGTCCGTAACCATGCGTGAAATGCTGGAGGCCGGTGTCCATTTCGGCCATCAGACCCGTTTTTGGTCGCCCAGGATGGCCCCGTACATCTTTGGCGCCCGTAACAAAATCCACATCGTCAACCTTGAAAAGACCCTGGCCAAGTACAACGAAGCCATGTCTTTCGTCAAAAAACTGTCCGGCAATCGCGGCAATATCCTGTTTGTCGGCACCAAGCGCCAGGCGCGTGAAATCATCGCTGAAGAAGCGCAGCGCGCTGGCGCGCCTTTCGTCGACCAGCGTTGGCTGGGCGGCATGTTGACCAATTTCAAGACGGTCAAAAGCTCGATCAAGCGTTTGAAAGATATGGAACTGGCCGTCGAGGCGGGCGAACTGGAAAAGATGCCGAAGAAAGAGGCGCTGACTTTCCGCCGCGAACTGGAAAAGCTGCAAAAATCCATCGGCGGCATCAAGGAGATGTCCGGTCTGCCGGACGCCATTTTCGTCATCGACGTCGGCTATCACAAAATCGCCATTACCGAGGCTGAAAAGCTCGGTATTCCGGTCATCGGCGTGGTCGATACCAACCACAGCCCGGAGGGCGTCGCTTACGTCATCCCCGGTAACGACGACTCTTCCCGCGCCATTCAGTTGTATGCCCGCGGCGTTGCCGACGCCATTCTCGAAGGCCGCAGCCAGGTCATCCACGAAATTACGGCGGCGGGCGACGACGAGTTTGTCGAAGTCGAGGAAGAAGCCGCCGAGTAAGGCGCATATAACGGCGGGAGCCTCGCGGCTGCCGCCGGTTTTACCGATTCAGGAGAGAAATAAATGGCGGCAATTACCGCAAGCATGGTGGCAGAACTGCGCGGCAAGACCGACGCACCGATGATGGAATGTAAAAAGGCGCTGACCGAGGCCGATGGCGACATGGCCAAGGC
>JAITWU010000376.1 GCA_031285115.1 Azonexus sp.
GCAAGGGGAGAGGGGCTTTGTATTGAGTGAGCGACGCTTTCCGGCAGCATCACCGCCAGCCGCGCCTGCGGGTGGTCATCGAGCCAGTTTTCCAAAAGCGCCGGATTGCTGATGGCAATCGCCGAGAGCCGCTCGCGCAGCACCGCTTCCACCGCATCCTCCCAACCGGCGTCGACATGGATTTTCTGCCACAAGGGCGGCGCGTTTTCGAGACCATGACGGCGCAACCATGCTGGCAGATTGCCGCTCGCTTCGGCCCGTTGCTGCATTTGTTCGAGCGCCGCGCGGCGGGCCTGGGCGGCGGCCAGTTCGCGCTCCAGGCGCTGCAAGGCGGCTTGCGTTTCCTTTAACCGCGCTTCCGTTTGCGGCAGTTCTTCCTGCAATTGCCGCAAATGCGCCTGATCGCCCGCCAGTTCCTCGGCCAGCCTTTCCAGTTCTTCTTCTTTACCGGCCAGCGCGAGTTCGTCCGGGGCTTCGCCAAAGGTTTCCTGGCGCAGGCGCTCGCGGCGCTGGGCGATGGCTTGCAGGGCGCGGCGGGCGTGCTCCTTGTGCGTCAGTTCGATTTCCAGCTTCTGCTCGCCGTTTGCCGTGCGCGTTTTGAGGCGCTGCAATTCCTCTTCGGCCTGAGCGTGGTCGGCTTCGATCTGCGGCGAAAGGTTCATCTGCGCTTCTAAACGCTCATCGGCTTCTTCGACGCGCAGACGAGTCACTTCCTGCAATTCTTCCCAACGCTCGCGGTCGGCGGCGAGTTTTTCCGCCGTTTGACTCCATTGCTTGAGTTCGTCCTCCAGCCGCACCAGCCGCGCTTCGATCTGGCTGCGCGATTCGCGGCGATGGCGGATTTCCGATTCGAGCCGGGCAACTTCGGCATTGGCCTCATACATCCCCTGCTGCGCCCCGTGCAGCGCGTCGCCCGCCGCCAGATGCGACTCGCGGGCGGCAACGCCGCGCGTCTCGGTGTCGCGCAGCGCCGCCATCTGCCCTTCAAGTTCCGTCGCCGCCCGCTCGATTTCGAGCGTGAGACGCTGCCGCTCGGCCTCCGCCTCGCGCCGCCGCAACAGCCACAGCCATTGCTGACGCGCCGTCAGTTGCTCATTGAGCGCCTGATAACGCCGCGCCACCTCGGCCTGCGCTTCAAGCCGCGTCATCTGGTGACCGAGTTCCTCGCGGATGTCCTCGACGCGCAGCAGGTTTTCCTGCGTATCTTCGAGCCGCCCCTGCGTTTCCTTGCGCCGCTCCTTGTAGCGCGTCACGCCCGCCGCTTCTTCAAGAAAAACGCGCAGATCGTCGGGCCGCGCCTCGATGATGCGCGAAATCATGCCCTGGCCGATGATGGCGTAAGCCCGTGGCCCAAGGCCGGTGCCGAGAAAGAGGTCGGTAATGTCCTTGCGCCGGACCTTGATATTGTTGATGAAATAATCCGACTGCCCCTGCCGCGTCAGCACGCGCTTGACCGACAACTCGGCATACTGCGACCACTGGCCGAGCGCCCGGCCCAGCGAATTATCAAAAATCAGCTCGACAGAAGCCCGCGACACCGGCGCCCGGCTGGTCGTACCGTTGAAAATCACATCCTGCATCGACTCGCCGCGCAACTCGGAAGCCTTCGATTCGCCCAACACCCAGCGCACGGCATCCATGATGTTGGATTTGCCGCAGCCATTGGGGCCGACGACGCCGACCAGTTGCCCCGGCAGGGCAACGACGGTCGGATCGACAAAAGACTTGAAGCCAGCGAGTTTGAGTCGGGTCAGGCGCATGAGTCGGACGAAAAATCAGGCGGAAAATCGGGCCGGGCGGAGCAGCCCGCGGCAAAAGGGACGGTAAAGGGGGCCGTATGATAGCATCGGCCCCGTTGACAGCCTCTCTCCGTGGCCAGCCATGAATACAGACGGCGCGAGCAAACCACCCTCCCTGACCACTGCCCCGGCAGACTACGCCGTAGCGGGCGCGGCGGCGGCAATGACCAATCAAGACCAAGGCCACCTCGCCCGCGCCGTCGAACTGGCGCGAATCGGCAGCCAGCGCGGCGATGGCGGCCCGTTTGGCGCGGTCGTCGTCGATGCTGGCGGCAAAGTCATCGCCGAAGGCTGGAACCGCGTCGTCATCAGCCACGACCCCACCGCCCACGCCGAAATCGCCGCCATCCGCGCCGCCTGCGCCGCGCTCCATGTTTTTCACCTCTCCGGCGTCACCCTTTACGCCTCCAGCGAACCCTGCCCGATGTGCCTCGCCGCCGCCTACTGGGCGCGCATCCCCCGCATCGTCTACGCCAACAGCCGCCTTGAGGCCGCCGCCATCGGCTTCTGCGACGACGAACTCTACGCCCAACTGGCCCGCGACTGCGGCCAGCGCAATATCATCATGGAACATCAACCCCTGGCCGGGGCGCTGGAGCCGATGCGGGAATGGGCGGGTAATCCGGGGCGAACGGCGTATTAAATCGAGTAAAGACAGAGGTTTGGCAATGTTCTTGTGGCGTCTTGCAAAAATGGCTGCGGTTGGAATTCTCATCGCGCTACTCATCAGCAGCATAACCGCCTTGGCCGCAGAGAAATGGGGATGGATAGCCTTATGCGCGCCGTTTGCAATCCTCTGCTTTTTTCTGGCCGATTATGCCGACCGTCGGCTGGACAATCTGCGCTGGGAGCGAGAGAAAAAGCGGACAGCGGCAAGCGCAAACTGGCGGGAGAATCATCTCCTGGACGATCTGCAAATCCAGAAGGAGAAAATACAGGCAGAAACAGGCTTCGACCAGAAGCTCAATCAACGGCTGGACGATTTGTATGAGCGCATGGCGCAAAAGAGAATTCTGGAACGGATCGGCGACAGTTGGACAGGCGATGAACTGCTTGCCGGAATGCGCTGGTTGCGCTGGCTGTGGCGGATGGTTATTTTAATTTTGCTCCTGCTGCTTGCGCTGGCGCTCCTTGGCAGCCCGAAGTTTCAATTGTTGATGTCGGGCCTGATCTTGTTACCCCTTTGCGCTTTTCTCCTGCTCAACCATCTCTGGCTGGCATGGCGCGCGACCCGCGCCGGTTACGTACTGCGCTTGAGCGCCAGCGACGGATTGAGTCACTGCCTTGGGCCAAGTATCGCCTGGCAAGATATTTACGGTGTTTGTCAAGCAACAACGGAACATGAAACACAGGGCATGAAGCTCGGCAAATTCCACCGCCTGATCTTGAAGATCAACGCTCCCGCTCTCGAAATCCTGTGTCGGCCCTACCTGCGCCGTTTGTGCAACGGCTTCTTTTTCCGGATCAATGAGTTCAAATCCCGGCTTTTCATTTCATGCAACCTGATCGCCGCG
>JAITWU010000380.1 GCA_031285115.1 Azonexus sp.
GTCATGTTCGCTGATATGGAACTGATCGGCATTCCGCACCGCCTCGTCATCGGCGAGCGCGGCCTCAGCGACGGTCAGATCGAATACAAAGGCCGTCAGGACAGCGAAGCGACCCTGATTGCCGCCAGCGACATCCTCACCTTCATTCAGGGCAAGTTGTGCGCCGGTTGATCCTGGCGCTGCTGTTCTGCAGCGCGGCAACGGCCTACGCCGGGGCGCAGAAATACGAACCGCTCTCCGCCAGCGTGCAGGCAGCGCTGCACAAGGCCGTCTCGGATTCCCGTCCGCCCGTCAGTTCCTTCAAAACGCCGCTGGAAGCCGTCGACTGGCTCGGCGAAATGTCGCGCCGCCTGGAAATGCGGATTCCCAACCGCGAATACCGCATCGACCTCCTGCGCAGCGTCCATTACGAAGCCACCCGCGCCGGGCTGGACCCGCAACTGGTGCTGGGGCTGATTCAGGTCGAATCCAATTTCCGCAAATACGCCGTATCGTCCGCCGGCGCCCGTGGCTACATGCAGGTCATGCCCTTCTGGGTCAAACAAATTGGCCGCGCCGACGATTCACTGTTCGATCTGCGCGCCAACCTGCGCTACGGCTGCACCATCCTGCGCCACTACCTCGACATCGAAAAAGGCGACCTCTACCGCGCCCTGGGCCGCTACAACGGCAGCCTCGGCAAGGCCGAGTACCCCAACATGGTGCGGGCAGCCTGGCAGAATCAGTGGAGCTACGGCAAATCTGCCGGATTGGCGCAGAACGGTCGTTAGAGCGACAGTGTTGCCTGCTTGGCAGCCCGGTGCAACGTCGGAGAAGGAACCATTCGTCGCTGGCGGCGCACGCTGAATGCGTCATGCTCAACAAAGGCTCTTATCTGTTTGCCGCGATTGCCGTCCTCAATCTGCTGCTCGACCGGATGAGCGAGCACATGCAGAAAAAACACCACAATTGCGCCCGCTGCAAAGCTGGGCATTTGAGGGGGTATGACGGCAGGGGGCGGGTTGCAGGGTACAGGTTTCAGTCGGCGCGGGAGAGGGCGATTTCCATGATTTCCGAAAGTTGACCTTGCACCGTCTTCAAATCAGATAAATCAATCGTCGCAACCCGCACCAGTCTGTCTGGTTCGTCCGTTTGCGCCCACGGGTTGAGTTTGTATGTGTGACGGACGCCCGCTTCGCCGTCGAGTTCCCGATGATGCGGGTATAAAATGACAATATACGAACAGTCGTAGCAGCTTGCGTAGGCGTACATCTGGTAGAGGTCGGCTTGCTGGACGTTTTCTCTTCTCTTTTCTACCGACAAGGGTTTCCATTTTGTGTCCAGAATCCAAAGAAACTTGACCTTATCCTTATCTTCCTGCCAGCCGACAACATCCGGCTGTAGGGCAATGACATTGTTTTGTCTGGTGTCGACAGCAAGATGTTTTTGCGGCCCTTGAAGTGTGACCCGACACCCCTTGAAAGCCTTTTTGGCGATACGCCCGACATACTCCTCAAACAGCGTATTCATCTCGAACAACAGCGAAAACCCTCGTCCGCCGCCTGCTGACGTGGTTTGGAAACGCTGGCCCAAAAACAGCCTTGCCATTTCCAGCAGTTCACGCCAGCGGGCATTGGTGCGGTCAAGAACCACGTCGTCCCAACGTAGCGCCTGCCTTGGCGCTTCGGTTATATCGGCATAGGCAAATGCCAGTTCGCGCAGACGCCTTTGATTGCTTGCTGATCGTGAAACCTTGAGCAGTAGTGAGACTGTCGCCTTCATAATCTGATTCAGCGCAATATCCGGCGAAAGCTCGTCATAGCGGCAGGCCAGTATTTGCGGACTGACGGCCAGCTTGGTGAATTGCCGGATCACGTCGAGCCGTCCACGCAGGGTCGGTAAATCTTCCTCATGCGCCACATAACGGCGCGGCATCCCCTGACGCACGGCATCAGCCAATTTGGACGAAAACACGCTGATTAAAATTTCCAGCAGCGTATCCCGCTGCCAGTCCAGGTCGGTGGTTGCGCCAACATCAATGTTGATGTCCAGCGCGACGGCCAGCATATGCACCAGCCGCTGACGAATACCGCCAAACTGTATTTGCTCATCCTTTGACGGAAAATCAATCTTGGGCAGGATTTCGAGACAGCAGCCTTCGGCGACGATGACGCCAACGACCTGTTTGGCCTTTATTTGTCGATGCCCCCGCGTCAGGATATTTGCCCCCTCCTCCCCGCCCAAAGACAAAGCACGGGCAACGGCAAGCAAACGCTCGGCCATTAATTCGGGAATTTGGTCTGCGCCCTCGCCATAGGGCAGAGATTTCCATTCAAGGACGGTGCGGCGGATCATAATGATTACTGCGGTGATTTTGGCTTCGGATAGCATTTATCGCCGAAAGTGTCTTTGACTGTCCAACGGTAGCGTGGCTCTTCGTTTCCCTCCGGGTTCCAAGCAGGTGGTTGACTGATTTCTACTCGGTCAATAAAAAGCCCCTCAAATTTTCCATCACCTGGTTTATTCTCCTCCAGAACCGCCACCACTTTATTCCAATCCTCGTAAAAATACTCCACCAAAAGCGGAATGACCTTGTGTCGCATGACGTTATCAACATCATCTTTGGTCTCGCAACCCATGAAATAAGCATGTCCGATCTGGTGCTCACGGTCAAAAAGGTACTCAATTCGCTCATTGATTTTGGTTAGAAAAGTGACCAAATCAATCTCTGTTTTAACTGGAGCATCTTTCAGCAATTCAGGACCCGGCATCAATTCCTTGAACTCAAAACGCCGCCGTAGCGCGGTATCGAGTTGCGTAATAGAACGGTCGGCGGTATTCATTGTGCCGATGATGTGCA
>JAITWU010000013.1 GCA_031285115.1 Azonexus sp.
CGCTTGCCCGTCGGCGGCGGGCCGTCGTCGAAAACGTGGCCGAGGTGGATGCCGGAGCTGGCGCTGCGGACTTCGACGCGGCGCATACCGTGGCTGTTGTCCTCGACTAGCGTCAAGGCGCCGGGGATGGGGTTGAAAAAACTCGGCCAGCCGGTGCCGCTGTCGAACTTGGCGTCACTCTTGAAGAGCGGCGCGCCGGTAATCGGGTCGACAAAAACGCCGGGGCGTTTTTCATCGAGCCAGGAGCCGGTTCCCGGATATTCCGTCCCCTGCTCGAAGGCGATTTTTTGCTGCGCCGGGGTCAGCAGATGAAAACCCAGCCATTTCCAGAAGCGTTCTTTTTCGCCGTTGTAGCCGGTGTAGCGGGAGATTTCCCGGCCTTTTTCAAAGAGCACGATGGTCGGCGTGGCAAAGAGCGCCTTTTCCAGCGTCCAGCCGTCTGGCGGATCAACGCTCAAGGTGCTGCTGACAGCGACGGGCGATTGCCAGTGATTGAGCAGATCGGCCCGAAATTGCTTGCAATATTGACAATCTTCCCCTTCAAAAACAATCAATTGTCGTTCAAAGTTAAGGTGATTTCTATCCAGCCGCGCCGCTGTTTTTGCCGCTGCCTTGAGCGGGCTGGCGGCTGCCGCTGAAGTCCGCGGATAATTCACGCCCGTACCGCCCAGGCCGCAGTAGCCGTTCGGGTTTTTGACGAGATAGTTCTGATGGTATTCCTCCGCCGGAAAATACGTTTTGAGCGGCGCGATTTCGGTCGTAATCGCCCCCCGTTTGGCGGCGGACAAGGCGCTCTGGTAAATCTCCCGCGTCTTTTGGGCGACGGCCAGTTGCGCTTCGCTGCCGGTATAAATGGCGCTGCGGTAATTGCTGCCGACATCGTTGCCCTGACGGTCGCCCTGGGTTGGATCGTGGTTTTCCCAGAACTGGATCAAAACCTGTTCGAGACTGACTTTGGCCGGGTCGAAGCTGACTTTGATCACTTCGGCGTGATTGCGCTGCGCGCTCCTGCCCTGCCGCAACAGCCGCTCCTGCGCCACCACCGCTTCGTAAGTTCCCGCCACGTCGCCATTGGCGTAGCCGCTTTCGACATCAACCACGCCAGAAACCGCCGCCATGCGTTTTTCCGCGCCCCAGAAACAACCCATGCCGAGGACGATGGTTTCGTTTTTGGACGAGGGGGCGGCATATAAGAAACTAGATGAAATAACCAATATAACTCCTTGAATTGTTTTACGAAAAAACATCGAGTGGCTTTCATGAACGCAATTTGATCGAAAGTTGACGGCAAGAATCGCCACAGGTTCCGCAAAAACGCTCTCGCCTTGCGCCGGAAATGGCCGGATTATTGACGAGGCTGTCACGGCAATCAATAATGCAGTTTTCCATTGCAAGCGGATTTTGAGGAGATTCGGCCATGACGACATTGACTGTGACCGCGCGGGGACAGGTGACTTTTCGCAAGGATGTGCTGCGGCATCTCGGCATTCTGCCGGGGGAAAAGATCGAACTCGATTTGCTGCCCAATGGCCGGGCGGAGTTGAAGGCAGTACCGCGCAAAGGGTCTTGGGACGAACTGCGCGGGATGCTCAAAGGCAAGGGCAACGATGTCCGGCTGTCGATCGAGGACATCAACGAGGCCATCGCCGAAGGCGCGGCCAAGGCGGGGATGGCCGGTCTGGAAGATGAATAAATGGAAATTACGGTCGATACCAACGTCTTGCTGCGTTTGTTTCTTGACGATGACGAAGCGCAAACCGATGCCGCCATCGCGGCAATGAACAGCGCCGAGTTGGTGGCTATCAGCGTGCATTCGCTGTGTGAACTGGTCTGGGTATTCAATGCCCGCAAAACCATGCCGCGCCGCGAAATCGCCGCCGCGATCCGGAGCTTGACCGGCAGAAGAAACGTCATCATCAACCGCCCCGCTGTCGAGGCGGGTTTGGCTGTTCTCGATGCCGGCGGCGATTTCGCCGATGGGGTCATCGCTTTTGACGGCCAGTGGATGGGCGCCAGAACTTTTGTCTCTTTCGACAAAAAAGCCGTTGCCTTGCTCAATCGGCAGGGGGTCGAGGCCAGACTTTTGTGAGTCGAGAGGCCGGGGCAAGCGATGCCCGCGCCATGCAGTCCGGGCAGTCGGGCAAATAACATGTGCATAAAAAACCTGTCTGACAGCCCCCTACTCCTCTCCCGCCTGCTGCTCCTGCCACGCCCGCCCGGCAACAGCCTGGCTTGAGCTGCGCGGTTTACGAGCCAAACGCCTGGCGCAGCGCCTTGGCTACGGCCTCGTGCACTTGCCGCGCCTCGGGAAGGACGCGGCCCATACTGACGAAATCGTGAATCACGCCACGGTAGATGGTCAGTTCCACTGGCACGTCGGCGGCGCGCAGTTTGTCGGCATACTGCGCGCCTTCATCAACCAGCGCGTCGCATTCGGCCAGACCGATCCAGGCCGGGGCGACGCCGCGCGCGTCAGGGGCGAGCAGCGGCGCAAAGCGCCAGTCGGCGCGGTCTTTTTCATCAATGTATTGAGCAAGGAACCAGTCGATCACTGGTTTGTCGAGAATCGGCCCGTGCGCGAAACGGCGGTGCGAGTCAGTCTCCTGAAAAGCCGCCGTGCCAGGGTAAATCAACACCTGCAAGGCGAGCGCGAGGCCGTTGTCACGCGCCAGAATGGCGCTCACCGCCGCCAGCGTGCCGCCTGCCGAATCGCCGCCGACGGCCAGCCGCGCCGGGTCGATGCCATAGCGCCCGCCATTCTGCGCCAGTGC
>JAITWU010000042.1 GCA_031285115.1 Azonexus sp.
CGACACCCATGTCTCGCGTACCGATGGCGATGCACGGCTGTACCGCAAGGGCAAGACGGCCAGCCAGTTGAGCTATATGGGTCATACCCTCTCGGACAACCGCCATGGCCTGATTGCCAATGCGATGGTGAGCATTGCCGATGGTCATGCCGAGCGCGAGGCGACCAGCAAAGCGCGTGACGATGAGACGGTCAGATCACGCTGGGGGCGGACAAGGGCTATGACGCCAGGGAGTTCATCCAGGCGCGCCCAGAATATGGAGCGCTGGCGGAAAATGCTGACGGACATACCAACGACGCCAGAACACTGAGCGAGGCGTGGCCGGAGTAGAATGTCGTATTCAAGTCACAAGCGCCTTGCGAGCAAGACTATCAGCGGAATTCCGTTGTTTCGAGTCCCTCCGGGCGCGCCATCATTTGGGGAAAAAATGATTCTGGTCACCGGGGGAGCCGGTTATATCGGTTCGCATACCGTCGTCGAATTGCTGGCGGCAGGGCATGAGCTGCTCATTCTCGATAATTTTTCCAACAGTTCACCCAAAGTGCTTGAGCGGATCGAGCAGATTTCCGGCCAGCGACCGCTGCTGGTCGAAGGCGATATCCGCGACCAGCAATTGCTGGCCCGATTGTTTGCTGACCATCCCGTGCTGGCGGTGATCCATTTTGCCGGGCTGAAGGCGGTTGGCGAATCGGTCGAGCAGCCGCTGCGTTACTACGACAATAACGTTGTCGGCTCTCTCCGTCTGTTCGAGGCGATGGCCGCTGCCGGGGTGTTCAAACTGGTGTTCAGTTCGTCAGCGACGGTTTATGGCGACCCGGATAGCGTGCCGATAGATGAGAGCTTCCCCTTGCGGGTGACCAATCCTTACGGGCGCAGCAAGCTGATGATCGAGGATATGCTGCGCGATCTGGGCCGGGCCGATGCGCGCTGGCGGGTTGCCTTGCTGCGCTATTTCAATCCGGTCGGCGCGCATGTCAGCGGGTTGATCGGCGAAGATCCGCGCGGCATCCCGAACAATCTGATGCCCTATGTGTCACAGGTTGCCGTTGGGCGGCGCAGCGAACTCAGCGTTTTCGGCGGCGATTACCCGACGCCCGATGGCACCGGCGTTCGTGATTACATCCATGTCGTCGATCTGGCGCGTGGTCATCTCGCGGCGCTGGAGCATTTTGATCGCTTGACCGGCGTGTTGCCGATCAATCTCGGTACTGGGCGCGGTTACAGCGTACTTGAGATGGTGGCAGCCTTCGCCCAGGCCAGTGGTCAGCCAGTGCCTTATCGCGTGGTCGGGCGGCGCGCTGGCGACATCGCCGCCTGCTACGCCAACCCGCGGCTGGCGCGTGAGCTTCTCGGCTGGCAGGCGGAAAAGGATCTGGCGGCGATGTGCGCCGATACCTGGCGCTGGCAGTCGATGAATCCGCTGGGTTTTGCCGGTTGAGCAAAGCGCCGTCGTTGGCAAATCAATGGCGGCGCTTTTTGCAATGCCTGCCAGGCTGGTCTGTCTGACTCCGTTGGGCTTGGCATTTTTCTTTTTATTTCAAAGAACTGTGAGTTATTTCCGGGGTGGCCTGGGTATTCCATGCGTATATTGGTAAGGAAATCTACCAATGGTGAACGACATGACCAATCAAGCGACCAATTCTGATGTCAAACAAGGGAAGCCCAATCATCGCCGCCGTTTTCTTGGCGCGGGCGCTGCCGCTTCGCCGTTTCTCCTGACCCTGGTCAGCCAGCCGGCGCTTGGCACGGTTTGTTTCAGTCCTTCCCGCAACCTGTCGCGCAATACCAGCGTGTCGCAGCAAGGCCAGTATGGCGAGTGTCTGGGGGCCGAATCGCCAGGCAATTATGCCGCCCAGCAGACGCCGGGCAAGGGCGCTTATCACTGGCCAGTGTCTGTGCCGCCGAGCACCCCGATGCACCCGCTGTTCTACGAGGGCGGGGAAAACGGCAAGACCCGCTTTGTGAAGCAGCAAGGTGTTCAGATCGTCAGCATGACGCTGGGCGAAGCCTTGAATGTCAATGCGGCAGGGCAGGTGCATTTTCATCTGATTGCCGCCTACCTCAACAAAATGGGCGGCAATGGCGCGGTGATACCGGATGCGGTGATAACGGCTCAGGCGATTCTCGATATGTGGCAGGAATATGCTTCCAGGGGCTATTTCGAGCCGATGGCCGGGGTCAAATGGTATGCCGGGGATATTGTCGATTACCTGAAAACCAACGGTATCGTCGGCTGACGCGCCCGTATTTGTGCCCCTATTCGCGCCCCTATCAGCGCACAGACTCAATGCCGGACGCCGGGCGTTTTCTCATTCACCGCTGGGCCGACGGTTGCGCCGTATTTGACCAGGCTTCGGGCGACACCCACGCGCTCGATAGCGCGTCGTTCGCCGGATTTGCCGCCGACTTGAATGGTCAATCCGCCGTGGTCGCCATCGACGCGGCCTTGCGCGCCGAATGGCCGGAAAAGGCAGATGCGGAAATCGCCCTGCTGGCGCAAGGCTGTTGGCAACGGCTCGAAGCTTGCGGCTTGATCCAGGCGGGAAACTGAATTGACCCGGGTCGGCGATCTGTCCCTGAGCGGCCTGGCCGCGCTGCTTGCTGACGGGCGCTTTGCCGTGCAGACCGGCAGTCTGGTTTCGCGCATTCAAACAGCGTTGCCGGATGTCGCGCGCTCGATCCATGTCCTGTATGCCCATCACCCTTGTTCGGCGGCGCCGGATTTTGCCGATTTTCATGTCCGGCTTGAGCGACCGTGCAACCTGCGTCGCTGGTTGCGTCCCCAGGCGGAATTTGTCATTGATGGCGAGCGCCCATTCGAGCCGCTGCCGCGCGATCAGGCCCCGGCTTTTCTCGAATGGGGCCTCAACTGGTCGATTGCCGCGTCTTGCCACCAGTGGCTGACGATTCACGCCGCTTCGCTGGAGCGTCATGGCCGGGCCGTCATTTTGCCCGCTCCTCCTGGCTCCGGCAAAAGCACCTTGTGCGCGGCGCTGGCCTTGCGCGGCTGGCGTTTACTGACGGACGAAATGAGCCTGATTGATTTGCAAACGACGGCGGCTTACGCGCTGGCGCGGCCAATCAATCTGAAAAACGCCTCGATCGACCTCATCCGAAGCTTCGCCCCCGCCGGTGTTTGGGGGCCGGAAACCTACGATACGGCCAAAGGGCGGGTGACGCATTTGCGGCCGCCGGTCGATAGCGTCGAACGTATGCTGAAACCGGCAGCGCCGCGCTGGATCGTGTTCCCGCGCTATGTCGCCGGGAGCGAGCCGTTGCTGACGCCGCGCGGCAAAGCGCCGACTTTCATCCACTTCGCCCGCAATGCCTTCAATTACAGCCAGCTCGGGGCGCTCGGTTTCGCGGTGGCTGGCCGCCTCGTCAGCCAGTGCGATTGTTACGATTTCAGCTACAGCCGTCTCGACGATGCGCTTGAGGTTTTCGACTGGCTGGCCGATGGCGGCAAAATGAACGGCGATGAAATCTGAGCAAGCCCTGTCCGGCCAGGCGCTGATTGCCGCCGTCCGCCATCCCGAAGATCTGCGCAATCTGCCTTTGCGGCGCTGGGACAGCCTGCTGCGGGTGGCCCGGCGGGCCAATCTGCTGGGGCGTTTGGCCGAGGGCGTGCGCCGGGCAGGCTGGCATGATGAATTGCCGCCAGCGGTGCGCCCGCATCTCCAGTCGGCGGCAACCCTGGTCGCCCATCAGCGGGCCGCCATCGCATGGGAAACGGGTCATCTCGCCAAAGCCTTCGCCGCGCATGATTTTCCGGTTGTGCTCCTGAAGGGCGCGGCCTATGCCGCGGCTGATCTGACGGCGGCCAGCGGGCGTCTGTTTGGCGATGTCGATATTCTCGTCCCGCGCGCTGATCTCAACCACGCCGAAGCCGCCCTGATGCAGCAAGGCTGGGCCAGCGGCGGCAGCGATCCCTACGACCAGCGTTACTACCGGCAATGGATGCACGAGATTCCGCCGATGACGCATCGCGGGCGCGGGACGGTGGTCGATCTGCATCACA
>JAITWU010000056.1 GCA_031285115.1 Azonexus sp.
ATCATCCTGCCGCATGGCGTGCTGTTCCGTGGCGGGGCTGAAGCGCGCATCCGCGCCAAGCTGCTCAAGGATGGTCATATCGACACGGTGATCGGCCTGCCCGCCAATCTGTTTTTCTCGACCGGCATTCCGGTGTGCATTCTGGTTTTGAAGAAGTGCAAGAAGCCGGATGACGTGCTGTTCATCAATGCTGCCGAACACTTCGAGAAGGGCAAGCGGCAAAACCAGTTGCTGCCCGAGCATATCGACAAGATCGTCGATACCTACCAGCATCGCAAAGAGGAACCTCGCTACGCGCGGCGCGTGAGCATGGAAGAAATTGAGAAAAACGATTTCAACCTGAATATCTCGCGCTATGTGAGCACGGCAGAGGCCGAAGAGGAGATTGATCTGGCGGCCACCCACGCCGAACTGGTCGCGCTGGAGGGGAAGGTCAAGGCGGCCACCGAGCGGCACAATGCCTTTCTCAAGGAGTTGGGGGTGCCGTTGTTGCCTTGATGCGCCCCCGCACAAAATTTGCCGCCCGGCCTCTTGAATTCATCCCGACCGGCCCCTATTATTAGCACTCGCCGGACAGGAGTGCTAATAACTGATCCTGTTCCGGTTCCGGCATCGCCCGGCCCCTTTCTGTTTGTCGCAACTCTCTATCCATTTGTTCAGGAGTCCGTTTTATGAATATCCGTCCTTTGCACGACCGCGTGATTGTCAAGCGCATTGAAGCCGAGCGCACCACCGCTTCCGGCATCGTCATTCCCGATTCCGCCGGTGAAAAGCCAGATCAGGGCGAAGTTCTCGCCGTTGGGCCAGGCAAGCGTGATGACGCTGGCAACCGTATCGCCCCCGATGTCAAAAAGGGCGACCGCGTGCTATTCGGCAAATACGCCGGGCAGGCCGTCAAGGTCGATGGCGACGAAGTTCTCGTCATGCGCGAAGAAGACATCATGGGCGTCGTGCAGAAGTAATTTCTGCTTTTCTATTCCCCGCACAACAATTTTTCAGGAGCTATTAAATGGCAGCTAAAGAAGTCAAATTCGGTGATTCCGCCCGCGCCCGCATGGTCGAAGGCATCAATATTCTGGCCGACGCGGTCAAGATCACGCTCGGCCCCAAGGGCCGCAATGTCGTGCTGGAACGTTCCTTCGGCGGCCCGACGGTGACCAAGGACGGCGTTTCCGTCGCCAAGGAAATCGAACTCAAAGACAAATTCGCCAACATGGGCGCCCAGATGGTCAAGGAAGTCGCTTCCAAAACTTCCGACATCGCCGGTGACGGCACCACCACCGCCACCGTGCTGGCGCAGGCCATCGTCCGCGAAGGCATGAAGTACGTCGCCGCTGGCATGAACCCGATGGACTTGAAGCGCGGCATCGACAAAGCCGTCGCCGCCACCATCGAAGAACTCAAAGGCATCTCCAAGCCGTGCACGACCTCCAGGGAAATCGCCCAGGTCGGCTCCATTTCCGCCAACTCGGACGCCGACATCGGCGACATCATCGCCAATGCGATGGAAAAAGTTGGCAAGGAAGGCGTCATCACCGTTGAAGACGGCAAATCGCTCAACAACGAGCTGGATGTCGTCGAAGGTATGCAGTTCGACCGCGGCTACCTCTCGCCCTACTTCATCAACAACCCGGACAAGCAGGTGGCGCTCCTCGACAACCCGTTTGTGCTGCTCTTCGACAAGAAGATTTCCAACATCCGCGACCTCCTGCCGGTGCTCGAACAAGTCGCCAAGGCTTCGCGCCCGCTGCTGATCATTGCCGAAGACGTTGATGGCGAAGCGCTCGCCACCCTGGTGGTGAACAACATTCGCGGCATCCTCAAAACCGTCGCTGTCAAGGCCCCCGGCTTTGGCGACCGGCGCAAGGCCATGCTCGAAGACATCGCCATCCTCACCGGCGGCGTCGTCATCTCGGAAGAAACCGGCCTCTCGCTCGAAAAAGCCACCCTCAAGGATCTCGGCCAGGCCAAGCGCGTCGAAATCGCCAAGGAAAACACCACCCTCATCGACGGCGCTGGCGATGCCGCTTCGATCGAAGCCCGCGTCAAGCAGATTCGCGTCCAGATCGAAGAAGCCACCTCCGACTACGACCGTGAAAAACTGCAAGAGCGCGTCGCCAAACTGGCGGGCGGCGTTGCCGTCATCAAGGTTGGCGCGGCCACCGAAGTCGAAATGAAGGAAAAGAAAGCCCGCGTCGAAGACGCGCTGCACGCCACCCGCGCCGCCGTTGAAGAAGGCATCGTTCCCGGCGGCGGCGTCGCGCTGCTCCGCGCCCGCGCTGCGCTCAAGTCGCTCAAGGCCGACAACGCCGACCAGGACGCTGGCATCAAGCTGGTTCTGAAGGCAATGGAATCGCCGCTGCGCGAAATCGTCGCCAATGCCGGTGACGAGCCGTCCGTCGTCGTCGACAAAGTCGTGCGCGGCAAAGGCAACTACGGCTACAACGCCGCCACCGGCGACTACGGCGACATGGTCGAAATGGGCGTCCTCGACCCGACCAAGGTGACCCGCACGGCGCTGCAAAACGCCGCCTCCGTCGCTGGCCTGATGCTCACCACCGAGTGCATGGTCGCCGAACTGGCCGAAGACAAACCAGCCGCCGGTATGCCCGATATGGGCGGCATGGGCGGTATGGGTGGCATGGGCGGCATGATGTAAGCTGGCTCAGCACTTGCTGTATTGAAAAGCCCCGCTTTGGCGGGGCTTTTTGTTGGTCAGTAAACGGTTTAATATATTCCATTCATCTACCCTTGCTACAGGCTCGAATATCCGGAAATGACCTTCTCACAAAATAACGCTCGATTATCCAGGAACAATTTTGACATGCTGCGCCTGTTGTTTGCCGGAACTGTTTGTTTGGTTCATGCCAGTCAACTTTCCGGTTATCCGCAACTGGCCTGGATAGAAAATATTTTTTCCTCCGCCGTAGCGGTGAAAGCGTTTTTTGTCGTTAGCGGTTTTTTGATATTTATGAGCTATGAACGCTCATCATCCGTTGCTTCGTATGCTGGAAAGCGATTTCGTAGAATCTACCCCGCCTATCTAACGGTGGTAATACTCTGCGCCATCGGATTGCTTGCCGTCAGCACGAAGAATGTATCAGCGTATTTCTCGCAGGATTGGGGCCGCTATGTGCTGGCCAATCTTTCCTTTTTGAATTTCCTGCATCCCACGCTGCCTGGTGTTTTCGAGAGCAACAGGCTGCAAGCCGTTAATGGCGCACTGTGGACATTGAAAATCGAAGTGCTTTTCTATTTAAGCGTTCCGTTATTTGTCGTGTTCTTCAAGCGATGGGGGCGTTTTCGTGTCATCACCATCGCTTATGTTTTTTCCTGCACCTATACGCTGCTGTTTTCATGGCTGGCGGCACACAGCAGTTCCGGGGGGGGGGGAAGGATTTTGGAACTTGGCCGACAGTTTCCGGGGCAGCTTGCCTATTTCATGGCGGGCGGATTTTTTTACTACTATCTGCCACTATTTGAGCGCCATTTCCGATATTTCGTTTGCGCGGCTGTACTAATCCTTCTGGCCAATGTGTATTGGCCCACCCTCTTTTTTGAACCATTTGCCTTGGCGACGATAGTCGTTTTCTTTGCGATTTTTCTGTACGTCGGTAATTTCGGGAAATATGGCGATTTTTCCTATGGCGTGTATATCCTTCATTTCCCGATCATCCAGTGCTTCATCCACTTTGGCTGGCTGGAAGATCGCCCCTGGTTATTCTTGTTGGCAGTTGTACTGCTTACGCTGGCAACTGCTGTAATCATGTGGCATGTGGTCGAGAAACGATTTTTGCAGCGCAATAATCACTACCTTGCCGCCAACTCGGCTGCACTTTGACGCCTTTGGCGCAGCTCAGGCCACCCGCCGCCACAGCGGCGCGAGGCCGATCAACCCAAGCCGCGGCCCCGGTAGCAGGAGCCAGGCGATGTGGTGTTGCCAGTCGCCGACCCAGGCGGCGCCGAGGTGAATCGAACCCATCGTGATGGCAAAACCGATGGCGTTTTGAAAGGCGAGCGCGCTGCCGACGATTTCCGGCGGGCAGGCGCGGGCGGAGAGGGCGGAGAAATGCGGCGAGTCGGCAATGACCGTCGCGCCCCAGAGGAGCAGCAGGGCGATTTTGGCCCACGCAGGCCAGGCCATCGCCAGCGGGTAGAGGGCGCAGCAGATGGCGGAGAGGGCGAGCGCCGTGGCGGCGACGCGGGCGCTGCCGATGTGGTGGCTCCACCAGCCGCCAGCGAGGCAGCCCAAAGCGCCGATGCCGATGATGGCGAACGAGAAACCCGACAGCGCCGCCGTGCCGGGCGCAGCCAGTCCGGCGAGGATGACCAGCGCCGGGGTCAGCGTCCAGAAGGCGTACAACTCCCACTGATGGCCGAAATAGCCGAAGGCCGAGGCGCGAAACTGGCGGATCGAAAAGGTGTAGAAAACCCGGCCCAGACGCAAGGGTGGCGCGTCGTGGCGGCGCTTCAAGTGCGGCCCATCGCCAAGGAAATAGATCAAGGCCGCCGCCGCCAGAGCGAGGCCCGAGGAAACGAGAATCACCGCCTGCCACGACCAGCCCGCGCCAGCCAGCCGGATGCCATGCGGCAGCGCCGTCCCCAGGGTGAGCATCCCGACCAGTTGAGCGAGCGCCGCGCCCGCCCGCTCCGGCGCCCAACTGACGACCAGCTTCATGCCCAGCGGGTAAACCCCGGCCAGACACAGGCCAACGACGAAACGCAGCGGCACGCCGATGGTCATGCCAGTCGCCAGCAAGGCGAACGCCGCATTGGCCAGCGCCCCGGCAATGGCGCAAACGGCAAAGATGCGGCTGGCGGCAAAACGGTCGGCGAGGCCGCTGACGGCAAAACCCAGCGTGCCGAGGATGAAGCCAAGCTGCACGGCGTTGGTCAATGCGCCGAGATCCGCCGCGCCAATGCCCCATTGACGAATCAGATCATCAGCCGCGCTGTTGGCCGAAAACCACAGCGAGGTGCCGAACAGTTGGGCAAGGACGATGATGAGAACGGGATGGCGCATGGTTATGACAAAAATGACGGGCGGCCAAGCATAACCCGGCTTTTTCGTGGCGGCGCAAATCAATGGCGAGGCTTGCGCGCCGCGTCGATTATCGGCATTGTCGGCTGACGCTTTTTGGAGTTTGACGCATGGAACGCTTCACCATTTCGCTCGATGACGGGCTGGCCCGCCAGTTCGACCAACTGATTGCCGCCCGTGGTTACGGCAACCGTTCGGAAGCCGTGCGCGACCTGATTCGCGCCGCCATCGAGGGCGACCGCCAACGCGACCCGCCCGCCGGTTACTGCGTAGCCAATCTTTCCTACATCTACAATCATCACCAACGCGAGCTGACCGGGCGTCTCGCCGGTTTGCAGCATGACCACCACGATTTGACAGTGGCTTCGATGCACAGCCATCTCGACCACGACAATTGCCTGGAAACGGTGATTCTCAAGGGCGAATCCGCTGCCGTCCGGCGTTTTGCCGAGGCCCTGATGGCTGAACGCGGCGTTCGCCACGGCCAGTTGAACATGATTGCGCTCGCCGCCGAACTGCCTCACACGCACGGGAGCGGGACGCCAACCCATGTTCACTACCGCCCTCTGCGCTAACCGGGCAGCGGCGGCGGGAAATTCATTTTGCGGCGGCGGGTGGAAAGCAATTAACCACCTCATCCGCTCTTTCCATACGAAATACCAGACGAATCAATCGCTTGCAAACTGGCACGGGGTTTGTATGAAAATAATCGAATCCTTCATACCGAGGCCCCAATGGACGCTTTGCCTACCGACTGGCTGTCGTTGTTGCTGCTCACCTTCGTGCTCGGCATGAAGCATGGTTTCGATGCCGACCACCTCGCCACCATCGACGGCCTGACCCGCTTCAACGCCCGTTCCCAACCGCTTCTGGCGCGTTATTGCGGTACTTTGTTTTCGCTCGGCCACGGCGCGGTGGTGCTGACCATTGCCCTTGGCGTCTCGGCGCTGGCCGGGCAGTGGGCCGTGCCAGCGTGGTTCGGCACGCTTGGCGCGGTGATTTCGATTACGTGTCTCGTGGCGCTCGGCAGCCTCAATCTGGCCGCCGTGCTGCGCGCCGGGCCGGATCAAATGGTGCAGCCGGTTGGCCTCAAAGGGCGCTTGCTCGGCAATCTGCGCCGGGTTTCGCATCCGGCGCTGGTGGCGCTGGTCGGCGCTTTGTTCGCTCTTTCTTTCGACACCCTCTCGCAAGCCGCTTTTTTCGCCCTGACCGCCACCCAGTTCGGCGGCTGGCAACATGCGCTGCTGCTGGCTTCGTTATTTACGGCAGGGATGTTGCTGACCGACGGCATCAACGGTTTGTGGATCGCCCGCCTCATCGCCCGCGCCGATCAGGTGGCGCTGATCGCCTCGCGCGTCATGGGGCTGGTCGTTTCCGGCGTCAGTCTGCTGGTCGCCGCCTTCGGCGCGGCCAAACTGCTGTCGCCCGCCATCGACGCCTGGAGCGACGGCAAAGAACTGGCTTTCGGCGCGGCGCTGGTGGCCGTCATTGCCTTGAGTTTCATCATGGCCGTGCGTTTGACGCGGCGACCGGTGGCGGCGTGAAATTATTCGACCACCATAATTATTCGCCCCCCATATCCCGGTGAGCCGCGCACTTTCCGCCTGACGCTGACGCACCGCTTTTGAATGCCTGCGCTATTCGCTGATCGCCACAGAGCGGGTGAGTTGGAGTATCCTGCCGGGTTACCCAAACAAACTGCCGCTGAGGAAAATCCGTGGAAAAAGATCTGCGCGACGCTGCGCTTGACTATCATCGTTTGCCGACGCCGGGCAAAATTTCCGTTCGCCCGACCAAGCCTTTGACCAATCAGCGCGATCTGGCGCTGGCTTATTCGCCGGGCGTCGCCGCCGCCTGCGACGC
>JAITWU010000107.1 GCA_031285115.1 Azonexus sp.
GGCGCAATCACCGCCGTCATGCCGGTGTTGGTGGCGCGCAACATCGGGCGGCCGGTTTCCAGCGCCCGCATCCGGGAAATTTGCAGGTGTTGCGGTTGCGCCAGCGAATGCCCGAACCAGGCTGTGTTGGAGAGATTGGCGAGAATGCCCGCCTGCGGCAGGGCGCTGATGATTTCTTCGCCAAAAGCGTCCTCATAACAGATATTGACCGCCACCTGACGACCGGCGACGGCCAGCGGCGGCTGGTTTGCCGGGCCACGGCTGAAGGAGGACATGGGGATGGTTGCCCATTCCATGAACCACGAAAAACCCGGCGGAATCACCTCGCCAAAGGGCACCAGATGCCGCTTGCTGTAGGTTTGCAGGGGCGATTGGCCAAGGCTGACGGCGCTGTTCCAGTAATGCTCGTGGTCGCCGGTCATTGTGCCGAAGATGAGATCGCCGCCGTGGCGGGCGGCGGCGGTTTTGAGGGCCTCGATGTAAGCGGGCGGCAGTTGGTCGAAGAAAACGGGGATGGCGGTTTCCGGCAGCACGGTGAGTTGCGCCGGGTTGGCGACAATCAGTTCGTGGTAGAGCCGGAGCGTGTGGGTGAACGCTTCCGGGTTGAACTTCATTTCCTGCGGGATGTTGCCCTGGATGAGCGCGACGGTAATGGGCGGGCCGTCGGGTTCTGTCCATTTGACCATGCTCAAGCCGAAACCGGCGGCGAGAAGAACGAAGAACACCACGAGACCACGGCGACCACAAACGATCAGTCCCCCGCAAAACACCGTTAGCAGCGACAGGCCATGCACACCGAGAATCGGCGCAAAACCGGCCAATGGACTGTTCGGCGTTTGTGAATAGCCGACCGCCAGCCAAGGGAAGCCCGTGAAAATCCAGCTTCGCAGCCAGTCAGCAGCGGCAACGAGGGCGGCGAAAAACAACGCCTGTCGCCAGTCGCCCGCCGGTTGCCAGCGTTTGAAAAGGGCGCTGGCAAGCATCGGGAACAGCGCCATGACGGCGCAAAAGAGAAAAGCAGCGATTCCCGCCAGCCACCACGGCATCCCGCCAAAAACCGAGAGACTGACATAGACCCAGGAGACGCCGCAGAGGAAGAAGCCGAGGCCGAAGGTAAAGCCGCACAGCGCGGCCTGGCGAACGGTGTCGGTGCGGCACAACTGAAGCCAGAAAGCGCACCAGACAAACAGCGCGAACCCGGGCCACTCGAAAGGCGCAAAAGCCAGCACACCCAGCGCGCCGAATCCGGCGCAGCCCAGCATGTTGAACGCGAAGCGTCGGGTCAAGATTGAGATCGGCATGGCGGATATCCGCTTGCCTGCCCTGAAAATGGTATGGCGGCAAGCCCCCCTCTCCCCCAGCCCCACTCCCGCGAGGGGAGAGGGGAGAAGGTATTTACGGTTTGTCCGTATCGCTCACACCGCATACGGATCGCCAAACCCAAGCGCCGCCAGAATCGCCCGTTCCGCGTTTTCCATCGCCTCCGCCTCCGCTTCGTTCTCGTGATCCCAACCCTGCAAATGCAGCATCCCATGCACAGTCAGATGGGCGTAATGGGCGGCGAGCGCCTTGTTTTGTTCAGCGGCTTCGGCGGCGACGACCGTTGGGCAGATGACGAGATCGCCGATAAGCTGCGGCGCGGTTTCGTAGGGGAAGGAGAGCACATTGGTGGCGTAGTCCTTGCCGCGATAGTCGCGGTTCAGTACTCGGCCTTCAGCGGCGTCGACGAGGCGGATGGTGACGACGCCGCCGCCTTCGAGCGCCGCCCGCGCCCAGCGGAAAAAATCGGCGCGCAGCGGCAAGCCTTCGCGGCCACAGGCGTATTGCAGCGAGAGATCAAGCCGTTTGGCTGCGTTTTTCATAGGCTTCGACAATGCGGGCGACGAGCGGATGGCGCACCACGTCTTCTTTCTTGAAGTGGGTGAAGGCCAGCCCGCGCACGCCGTCGAGCACTTCAACTGCTTCCTTGAGGCCGCTTTTTTGGCCTTTGGGCAGGTCGATCTGGGTGATGTCGCCGGTGACGACGGCTTTGGCGCCGATGCCGATGCGGGTCAGAAACATCTTCATCTGTTCCGGCGTGGTGTTTTGCGCTTCATCGAGAATGATGAAGGCGTGGTTCAAGGTGCGCCCGCGCATGAAGGCGAGCGGGGCGATTTCGATGGCGTGTTTTTCGTAGAGCTTGCTGACGCGCTCATGGCCCATGAGATCGTAGAGGGCATCGTAAAGCGGGCGCAGGTAGGGGTCGATTTTTTGCGTCAAATCGCCGGGCAGAAAGCCGAGACGCTCGCCCGCTTCGACCGCAGGCCGGGTGAGGATGATGCGCTCGACCAGATCACGCTCGAAGGCGTCCACGGCGGAGGCGACCGCCAGATAGGTTTTGCCGGTGCCCGCCGGGCCGATGCCGAAGGTGATGTCGTGTTCGGCAATGGCCTTCAAATAGGCAATCTGGCGCGGCGTGCGGCCATGCAGCTCGCTTTTGCGGGTGATGAGCTGCGGCCCGTCGGTGAGGTTGTTGCCCGCATTGACGCGGCGCACCGGGGCGTTGAGGAATTCGATCAGGCCGAGTTGAATTTCATCGACCGACAGCGGCATGTGCGCCATCGCGTAAAAATGGCGGATGGCGTCCGCCGTCAGTTGCGCCTTCATTGGCGTATCTTGACCATCAATCGAAAAACGCTCGTTGCGGCGGCGGATGAGGACATCGAACCCGGTTTCGATCTGGCGGATGTTTTCATCGAGCGGGCCGCACAGGTTGGCGAGGCGGGTGTTGTCGACCGGCGTCAAAGCCAGATTCACCGGGCGGTTCCTAGTTTTCGCGGATGACAATTTCACCTCTCAGACTATGCGGCAGGGCGGCGGTGATGCGGACATCGACAAAATGATCGACCAGACGGGCGCTGTTGGCAGACCCACCGGCAAAGTTCACGATGCGGTTGTTATCCGTGCGCCCGGCCAGTTCGCTCGCGTTTTTCTTCGACAGCCCCTCGACCAGTACGCGCTGGACACTGCCAACCATCGCCTGACTGACGCCCTGGGCCAGTTCGTCGATGCGTTTTTGCAGCCGTGTGAGGCGAGCCGATTTGACTTCGGCAGGCGTTTCATCGGCCAGTTCCAGCGCCGGGGTGCCGGGGCGCGGACTGTAGATGAAGGAGAAGGACGCATCGAAACCAACCTCGTCGATCAGCTTCATGGTCTTGTCAAAATCGGCGTCGCTCTCGCCGGGAAAGCCGACGATAAAGTCGGTGGAAAGCGCAATATCCGGTCTGGCGGCGCGCAGTTTACGCACCACCGATTTGTATTCGAGCGTCGTGTAACCGCGCTTCATCGCCGCCAGCACGCGGTCGGAACCGGCCTGCACGGGCAAATGCAAGTGCGAGACGAGCTTTGGCACGCGGGCGTAAACGTCGATCAGGCGCTGGCTCATTTCGCACGGATGCGAAGTCGTGTAGCGGATGCGCTCGATGCCCGGCACCTCGGCGATGTATTCGATCAGGAGCGCGAGATCGGCCTTTTCCTCGCTGCCGTCCATGTCGCCACGCCAAGCATTGACGTTTTGCCCCAGCAGCGTCACTTCCTTGACGCCGTGCGCGGCGAGGTCGGCGATTTCCGTCAGCACATCGGCAAAAGGCCGCGACACCTCGTTGCCACGGGTATAAGGCACGATGCAGTAAGCGCAAAACTTGGAGCAGCCCTCCATGATCGAAACAAAAGCCGACGCGCCCTTGATCTCGGCGGGCGGCAGGGCGTCGAACTTTTCGATTTCGGGGAAGGAAACATCAATCGCCGCCTTGCCGTTGCTTTGCCGTTCGGCGATCAACTGCGGCAAACGGTGCAGCGTCTGCGGCCCGAAAACGACATCGACAAACGGCGCGCGGGCGACAATCGCCGCTCCCTCCTGACTGGCGACGCAACCACCGACGCCGATCACCAGATCGGGCCGGGCGGCCTTCAGGTGGCGAACCCGGCCCAGATCGTGAAAGACCTTCTCCTGCGCTTTTTCGCGCACCGAGCAGGTGTTGAAGAGGATGATGTCGGCTTCCTCGGGATTGTCGGTCTTGACGACCCCGACAGCCGCGTTGAGCACGTCGGCCATCTTGTCCGAATCGTACTCATTCATCTGGCACCCGAACGTGCGGATGAACAGTTTTTTGGGCATGGCGTGAGTTCTTGAAACAGGCTGCGCGAAGGCGCAAAACAGCCGGGCGAAAGAAAAGCCTCTAATTATACCGCCCTTGACCGCCCCGCCGCCCGCCCTCTACAATGTGCGCCCTTCGGCGTGGTGATGTAGCTCAGACGGTTAGAGCGATGGATTCATAACCCATAGGTCGGCAGTTCGATTCTGCCCATCACCACCAGCCCCCCAAAAAGCCGCGCCACTGCGCTGTCTCCGGATTGTTTCAGGGCAACAGGCCAGTGTGTCCAATGCGGGCGACAAGCCGCGCCGGGACAGGAGGATGCCGCCATGACCGCTGTCTCTACCGTCCGGGATGTTGCGCTCGACCATGAGCTGTTTGCTCGGGGTTGCGGCGTTATCGGCAGGCTGGCGCTGATAGCAAAGATCATTGTCTTATCCTTTTTCCTGCTCGCCGTCCCCGCGCGAAGCGCCGGTTTTCTCGAACACGAAATTACCTTTTCCGAAGCCGATGTTCAGGCCCAGGTCGACAAAAATCGCCGGATCGAGAAAAGTTATGGTCAAGGCGCGGTCATCGTCGCCCTGGATGAGCCGCCGCGCATCCACCTCGGCGAGCCGGAAGGTCGACTGACTGTCAGCGCCCGGCTTATCTTGACGCTGCTCGGCCAACCAGCCGCGCCGGTTGATGTGGTCGGCGTCGCCGGTATGCGCTATGACGAAGGCGGCAAAGCCTTTTACCTCGACCAGCCGGAAATCCGCTCGCTCCATTCCCCGTCTCTCTCCCCCGCTGCTGAACCATTGGCGCAGCAGGCCATCAGCCAGTTGATGGGCCATTATTTTCGCCTCCAGCCCGTCTACGTTCTGCGCCAGGACGGCTCGGCGTCGGAACTGGCGGCGCGTTGGCTGTTGCGCTCGATCCGCATTGAGCCGGGACGAGTCGTCGCGGTGTTGTCGGCGGGGTGATTTGATTGCTGATTTGATTGTTGACCCAATGATCGTCCACAGCTTTCCGCCCGTCGCTGCGCCTGACGCCCGCATCCTCATCCTCGGTTCGATGCCGGGCAAGGTGTCGCTGGCGCAGAGGCAGTATTACGCCCACCCGCAAAACCTGTTCTGGCGCATCATGGGCGAACTGTTCGACGCGGGGTGGGAAATGCCGTATGAACAGCGGCTGGAACGCTTGCAACAGTCCGGCGTGGCGCTGTGGGATGTGTTGCAGGAATGCGTCCGCGACAGCGCGCTGGATTCCGACATTGCCGAGGATTCGATCGTTGCCAACGATTTTTCCGGATTTTTCGCGCAGCACGCCAAAATCCGGCGCGTGTTTTTCAATGGCGCTAAGGCGGAGCAGGTTTTCCGCCGTTATGTGGCGCCAACGATTGGCGATCAACCGGCGTGCGAATGGTTCCGCCTGCCTTCGACCAGCCCGGCCAATGCGTCGATCCCGCTCGCCACTCGCCTCGCGCAATGGCGGCGGATCACGTCAGAGCCGTTGCGATGAAGCCAATCGAATTCGACACCGAACGTCTGCGCCTGCGCCAGTGGCGCGCCAGTGACCGCGAGGCTTTCGCGGCCCTGAATGGTGATCGGCGGGTGATGGAATTTTTCCCCCTGACACTGTCGCGGCCTGAGAGCGATGTGCTGTTTGCTCGCATCGTGGCCGCGCTGGATGAGCGCGGCTGGGGCTTCTGGGCGGTTGATGAGCGGGCGAGCGGCGCTTTTGTCGGCTTTGTCGGTCTCGGCGTGCCGCGTGTCGAGCTACCGTTTTCTCCTTGCGTCGAAATCGGCTGGCGGCTGGCGCGGGCGTACTGGGGCAAGGGCTAC
>JAITWU010000222.1 GCA_031285115.1 Azonexus sp.
GTCATGCACAGAACAAACGTTCCCCGCTTCCTGCCCTCACCCCCGGCCCCTCTCCCGCAAGCGGGAGAGGGGAGAAAAAGAGGCCACCGCGCCAACATGAGTGTGAACGTGTAAAACGAAACCACTCTAATGCGCGGGCAAAGCCCGCGGAAACTAAACTGAACCCTGTATCCTGAAACCTGAACCCTAGCGCAGTACCCGCCCGCCGGAGCCGATCACCGTCAATTCGACGAAATGGGAACCCTGACGGCTGAAGGGTGAGTAATTGATCTGGTAGCCGCCGAGGTCGACGGGATTCATGCTTTCCAGCGCGGCGACGAGCTTGTCGCGGGACAGTTCCCGGCCAGCGCGGCGCAGACCTTCGACCAGGGTGCGCGCCATGAGATAGGCTTCCATGCCGTGGTAGGTGTAACTGCCGGGTTTGGCGACCAGTTTCTGGTATTCGCGCACCACCGGCACGGTGTCGTTCCAGGGATAGGGCACGACTTGCGAAATGCCGACGCCACGGGCGTCTTTACCCAGTTCTTCGACCAGGCGCTCGGCGCCGACCGGCGACAGGGTCATGAACATCGGGTTTTGATCGACCTTTTTCATGGCCCGGATGAAGGCGGCAGTCTGCTTGTAGAGCGAAACGATGATCACCGCCTGGGGTTTGCTTTTGGCAATGACGTCGACGGCTTTGCCGACATCGAGCGAGTTGCGCTCGACTGTGCTGGTGGCGACCGGCCGCAGGTTGTGTTTCCTTAAGGCGTCGCTGACGCCGTCGAGGCCGGATTGGCCGTAACCGTCATTCTGGTAAAAGACGGCGATATTTTTGAGGCCGAGGGAAAGCAGTTGATTGACGATGATTTCCGTTTCTTCGGCATAGCTCGCCCGGACATTGAACATGTAGCGGCCATTGGGATTTTTACCGAGCGACTCGCGCAAGGTGGCTGCGCCGGAGATAGCCCCGACCAGCGGCACCCTGGCCGGGCCGAAAACCTTGTTCATGGCTTCAGTAGTCGGACTGGTGCCGTAGTAGGCGAGCAGGGCAAAAGCCTTTTTCTCCTCGATCAGGCTTCGGGTGTTGGCGATCATGCGCTCACTCTCGTAACCGTCGTCGGCAACCGCCAGTTGGAGTTTGCGGCCATTGACGCCGCCAGCCTTGTTGATCTGCTCGAAATAAGTCTCGATGGTTTTTTGCATATCCAGACCGTAGGCCCCGCTTGGCCCAGTCAGCGACGTGGACATGCCGATGGTGATGCTGTTGTCGGTAACGCCAGGTTCGGCGCTGCCAGAGAGGGTGGCAAAAGCAATGACGCTGGCTGCCGCCAGCCGCTTGAAGATGCGCATGGTGACCTGTCTCCGGTCATGAGGTGCGAAATTCTAGCAGCAGGGACGGCCCGGCAGATAGCGCAATCGCTCAAAAACCGCGGGAGGCGTTGGTTTGGCGCGTCTCCCGCAGCCCGGTCATTCGCCGAAGAACTTCTTGACCTTGTCCATCCACGATTTGGCGCGTGGATTGTGCTTGGCGCCGCTGGCGCGGCTGGTTTCTTCGAGTTCGCGCAGCAATTCTTTCTGGCGGTCGGTGAGGCTGACCGGCGTTTCGACGACGACATGACACATCAAATCGCCGTGGGTATTGCTGCGCACGCCTTTGATGCCTTTGCCGCGCAGGCGGAAGATGCGGCCAGTCTGGGTTTCCGGCGGGATCTTGACGCCTGCCGCGCCGTCGAGGGTGGGAATTTCGATTTCGCCGCCGAGCGCCGCCGTGGTAAACGAAATCGGCATTTCGCAATGCAGGTCGTTGTGGTCGCGGGTAAATACCGGGTGCGGCTTCAAGTGAATCTGCACGTAGAGGTCGCCCGGCGGGCCGCCATTGACGCCATGCTCGCCTTCGCCAGCGAGCCGGATGCGGTCGCCTTCGTCGACCCCGGCGGGAATTTTGACGGCCAGCGTCTTGTGCTGTTTGATGCGCCCCGCGCCGCCGCAGCTCTTGCACGGGTCGGCGATGAAGCGACCGGTGCCGTGGCATTTGTGGCAGGTTTGCTGGATCGAGAAAAAGCCCTGTTGCAGGCGCACCTGGCCGGAGCCGCCGCAGGTTGGACAAGTCTTGGGTTCGGAGCCGGATTTGGCGCCGCTGCCTTTGCAGGGTTCGCAGACTTCCATGGTCGGAATGCGGATTTTCGTTTCCGTCCCGTGCGCCGCCTGTTCGAGGGTGATTTCGAGGTTGTAGCGCAAATCGGCGCCACGGTAGATGTTGGAGCGACCGCCGCCACCCCCGCCCCCACCGCCACGGTTGCCGAAAATTTCATCAAAAATGCCGCCGAAGGCATCGGCAAAACCGCCGCCGCCACCCCCGCCGAAGCCGCCGCCCATACCGGCCTGCGGGTCGACTCCGGCGTGGCCGTACTGGTCGTAGGCGGCGCGTTTTTGCGCGTCGGAGAGGATTTCATAAGCCTCTTTGGCTTCCTTGAATTTTTCTTCCGCCGCCGGATTGTCGGGGTTGCGGTCGGGGTGATATTTCATGGCCAGCTTGCGGTAGGCCTTTTTGATGTCGTCTTCGGCAGCGTCACGATTGACGCCGAGAATTTCGTAAAAATCGCGTTTGGGCATGGGTTTGACTCGTGATGTTACAAAGGCAGACGCCGGGAGCGCCGGAAAACCCGGCGCTCCCGGCGCTGCGGTAAGGCTTCTGAGTTACTTCTTGTCCTTGTTCACTTCCGTGAATTCGGCATCGACGACATCGCCTTCGACCGTTTTTTCACCGCCCGGCTCGGCTTCACCGCCCGCCGCTCCGGCGCTCGCCGCGCTTTCAGCCTGCTGCTGGGCGTACATCTTTTCGCCGAGCTTCTGGGCGGCTGCCGACAAGGCTTCCGTTTTGGCGGTGATGACCTCTTTATCGCCATCGCGCAGCACGGCTTCGACCTCCTTGATCGCCGCCTCGATGCTTTCTTTTTCGCTGGCTTCGAGCTTGTCGCCATATTCGGCGAGCGATTTTTTCACCATGTGCACCATGCCGTCGGCCTGGTTGCGGGCGTCCGCCAGTTCATGGACTTTTTTGTCCTCTTCGGCGTGCATTTCGGCGTCTTTGACCATGCGCCGGATTTCGTCTTCCGAGAGACCCGAATTGGCCTTGATGGTGATCTTGTTTTCCTTGCCCGTGGCTTTGTCCTTGGCCGTGACGTGCATGATGCCGTTGGCGTCGATGTCGAAAATCACCTCGATCTGCGGCATTCCGCGCGGGGCGGGGGGGATGCCTTCGAGGTTGAACTGGCCAAGGCTCTTGTTGCCCGAGGCGACTTCGCGCTCGCCTTGCAGGACATGGATGGTCACTGCCGACTGGTTGTCGTCGGCAGTCGAGAAAGTCTGGCTGGCCTTGGTCGGGATGGTGGTGTTTTTCTGGATCAGCTTGGTCATGATGCCGCCCAGGGTCTCGATGCCGAGCGACAGGGGCGTCACGTCGAGGAGCAGCACGTCCTTGACATCGCCCTGCAAGACGCCGCCCTGAATGGCCGCGCCGACGGCGACGGCTTCATCGGGGTTCACGTCTTTGCGCGGCTCCTTGCCGAAAAATTCCTTGACCTTGTCCTGCACCTTGGGCATCCGGCTCTGGCCGCCGACGAGGATCACGTCGTCGATGTCGCCAACCTTGCACCCGGCGTCCTTCAAGGCCACTTTGCACGGCTCGATCGAACGGTCGACCAGGTCTTCGACCAGGGCCTCGAACTTGGCGCGGGTGATCTTGATGGCGAGGTGCTTGGGGCCGCTTGCGTCCGCCGTGATGTAGGGCAGGTTGATGTCGGTCGCCTGGCTCGACGAGAGTTCGATCTTGGCTTTTTCCGCCGCTTCCTTGAGGCGTTGCAGGGCGAGCACGTCGGCCTTGAGATTGACGCCGGATTCTTTCTGGAATTCGCCGATCACGTAGTCGATCAGGCGCTGGTCGAAATCTTCGCCGCCCAAAAAGGTGTCGCCGTTGGTGGCGAGCACTTCAAACTGCTTTTCGCCATCGACATCGGCAATTTCGATAATCGAAATGTCGAAGGTGCCGCCGCCCAGGTCGTAGACGGCGATTTTGCGATCCTTGCTGGCGGCCTTGTCCATGCCGAAGGCGAGCGCTGCGGCGGTCGGTTCGTTGATGATGCGCTTCACCTCCAGCCCGGCGATGCGCCCGGCGTCCTTGGTCGCCTGGCGCTGGCTGTCGTTGAAATAGGCGGGGACGGTGATGACGGCTTCGGTGACTTCTTCGCCAAGATAATCCTCAGCGGTTTTTTTCATCTTGCGCAGCACTTCGGCGGAAACCTGCGGCGGGGCGATTTTTTTGTCGCGCGCTTCGACCCAGGCGTCGCCATTGTCAGCCTTGACGATCTTGAAGGGCATGAGGCCGATGTCCTTTTGCACTTCCTTCTCGTCAAAACGCCGACCAATCAGGCGCTTCACCGCGTACAGCGTATTTTTCGGGTTGGTCACGGCCTGCCGCTTGGCGGGCGCGCCAGCGAGCACTTCGCCGTCTTCGGCGTAGGCGATGACGGAAGGCGTGGTGCGCGCACCTTCGGAGTTTTCGATCACTTTCGGCGTGCCGCCTTCCATGATGGCGACACAGCTATTGGTGGTGCCGAGGTCGATGCCAATGATTTTGCCCATGTTGGTTTCCTTGAGTGAAATAGTGATGTTCGTGAAGTGGGGGCGGGAGGCCCGATTTCAAGACTTCGGTTTGGCGACCATGACCAGCGCCGGACGCAGCACGCGCTCGGCGATCATGTAGCCTTTTTGAATCACCGTGACGACGGTGTTGGCCTCCTGCTCCGAATCGACCATGCCGATGGCCTGATGCTGGTGCGGGTCAAACTTCTGCCCCGCCGGATCGACTTCGCGCAGGGCGTTTTTCTCAAAGGCGGCGACCAGTTGTTTCAAGGTCAGTTCGACGCCCTGACGGAAGTTCTCCACCGTCTGCTCGCTCACGGCCAGCGCCGCTTCGAGGCTGTCCTTGACGGCGAGGAGTTCGCCCGCGAATTTTTCGACGGCGAATTTGTGCGCCTTGGCGACATCTTCCTGAGCGCGGCGGCGGATGTTCTCGCCTTCGGCCTTGGCGCGCAGCCAGGCGTCGTAGTGCTCGGCGGCTTTTTGTTCGAGGGCGTGGATCTGCTCTTCCAGGTTCGGCCCGGCGGCGAGGCTGGCGCTGGCGGGCGCTTCGTCCAGTGACGTTTCCTGCGGGTTTTCGGCTTGCGACATGCGGGGTTCTCCAAAAAAAAACTGTCAAATCAAATGAGGGCGCTGGCCGGTTTTTCAAGAGCGGCGAGGAAAAAATCGCTGTCACAGCCGGGAAGCGCCCGCCGTGCTACGATTCCACTGATATCAATTGGAATAAACAGGCGTGGAAACGATAGGCAAGTACCGAGTGCTGCGTGAGCTGGGCAAAGGCGCTACGGCCACCGTGTATTTGTGCGAAGAACCCGGCAGCGAACGCCCGGTGGCGATCAAGGTGATCCAGTTCGGCAGCAATTCGGCGGTCGTCTCAAGACGGATGCGCAAGCTGTTTCAGAACGAGGGGCTGGTCGCCCAGCGCCTCGTGCATCCCAACATCGTGCGCGTTTTTGACGCCGTGGTCGAAGAGGATTTCGCCTATCTGGTCATGGAGCATGTCGATGGCTTCGGCCTCGAACAGCACACCCGAATCGACAAACTGCTGCCGATGCACCGCGCCATCAGCATTGTTTTCAAGTGCTGCATGGCCCTCGATGCGGCTTACCGCCAGGGCATCATCCACCGCGACATCAAACCGGCCAATATTCTCGTGGCGACCAACGACGAGGCCAAAATCGCCGATTTCGGCCTCGCCCTCAACATGAACAAGGATATCGACCGCGACTCGACCTTCGTCATGGGCGTTGGCTCACCGGCCTATATGTCGCCGGAACAGATCAAGGGCTATCCGCTCAACCAGAAAACCGATCTCTATTCGCTCGGCGTCGTTCTCTTTCAACTGCTTACCGGGCGGCTGCCGTTTCGCGCTGGCAATCAGGCGACGCTGATCTATCGCATCATCAATACCGAGCCGCCAGCGGTGACGGGGCTGAACCCCAATCTGCCCGAGGGCCTCAACGCCATTCTCAAGCGGGCGCTGGAAAAAGACCTGTACAGCCGCTACCGCAACGGCGTCGAGTTCGCCAAGGATCTGTCGACGGTGCGCTACCAGATTCTCGACGAGGACGAGACGGAAGAAGACACCCGGCATTTTCAGACGCTCAGGAGGCTGCATTTTTTCACCGAGTTCGAGAACATCGAAATCTGGGAAGTGCTGCGCGTCTCGGTCTGGCGCGAGATTCCACCGCAGGTGGCGGTTATCCGCGAAGGCGAGCGCAACAAGCTGTTTGGCGTCATCATCAGCGGCTCCGTCGAAATTTCGATCAATGGCCGCGTGCTGGCCCGCCTCGGCCCCGGCGAGCCGGTCGGCGAAATGGCTTTTTTGCATCCGGCCAGCGATCAGCGCCACGCCACGGCGGTGACGCTGGAGCCGACGCTACTCCTCGAAATCAACGCGGCGGCGCTGGCCTTGTCTTCGGAAGAGTTGCACGAGCAGATGCGCAATTCGCTGCTCGGGCGCATGATCGACCGTTCGCGCGCGGTCAACAAAATCGTCGCCGCCCAGGGGCGAGCGGCCACCTCTGCCGACACCGGCTCATTGAGCAGCCTGCCGCGCCAGAATCCCGGCGGCGGCATCGATCTGGAGTTGGCGCCGCTATAAATTCCAACGCTACGGCTATGGCAACCGCGGCTGTGTTGGGTATCGCTACGCTCCACCCAACCTACATCTGTATCCCGTAACCTGAATCCTGATGGCTCAGACCTTGAAGCGGTCGACCATGGCCGCCAGGCCGTCGGCGACGCGCTTGAGGTCGTGGGCGGCGTCGGCGGTCTGGGTGACGGCGTTGTTGTTGTCGCGGGCCATGGCGGCGATGGCCTCGATGCTGGCTTCGACGTTGCTGGAGAGGCGGTGCTGCTGTTCGGTCGAGTTGGCGATGCTGTCAAGGCCGTGGTCGACTTCGGCGACCGAGCCATTGGCCGCCTGAAGGACGCTGGAGACGCTGGCGACCGCGCTCTGGCTGCTGGCGAGGTGGCTGAGACCGGCTTCGATGCTGCGCTGGACAGTCACCGACTGGGTGTTGAGGCTGACGGTGATGGCGTCGATCTCGGTTGCCGACCGCGCTGATTTTTCGGCGAGCTTCCTGACTTCATCGGCAACCACGGCAAAACCTCGGCCCTGTTCGCCCGCGCGGGCGGCTTCGATGGCGGCGTTCAGGGCGAGAAGATTGGTCTGGTCGGCAATATCCTTGACCTCGCGGGTCATCCGGGTAATCGCCTCGGTGTTGTGGACGAAGCTGTTGACCGATTCGGCCATTTCCTTGACCGCCTGTTCGACGACAGTCATTTCGCCGAGCAGGGTGTTCAGATTCTGGTTGCCCTCGTTGGCGCGGGCAAGGCTTTCCTGCGATTGCTGCTGGACGTGCTCGGCGCTGGCGGCGATCGAGGCGATGCTGGCGACCAGTTGATTGACGGCCGCCGTCGCTTCCAGCGATTTTTCGTTCTGCTGTTCGGAACTTTGCGAGATGCTGTCGGCGCTTGCCGACAGCGCGCTGACGCGGGCCGAGACCTGGCCCGCCGAGTCGCGCACCTGACGCACCAACTGGTTGAAATTTTCCATCATCTCGTTGAACACCAGCGCCGCCTGGCCGATCTCGTCATCACCCTTGACCGGCAGGCGGCGGGTCAGGTCGCCCTCGCCGCTGGCGATGTCGCGCAGACCGAGACGCATCTCTTCGAGCGGCTCCGAGACGAAATGATGGGTCAACAGATAGATGATGACCAGCAGAACGCCGAGAACGAGCAGGGCGAAACCGCTGGCCTTGTAGCGGAAGGCGGCGACTTCGCTTTCAACCGAATCGAGCGAAATCTTCATGCTGACGACGCCGAGCACGGTGCCTTCGGGCACCTGATGGCACATGATGCAGTCTTTGCTGAGGTAGTTTTTTGATGCTTTGGCTGGCTTCACGGCGTAGAGGTAAGCGTCATCGCCGTCCTTTTCGACCGCCATATAGGGCTGGCCGCTTTTCAGCACTTCCTGTTCGACCGAACTGACCGGACGGTCGTCGTGGGCGTTGCCGGGGCCGAAAAGCTGGCTCACGGCTTCACCGCGGATAACGCGCAGATCCTTGATGATCGACAGTCGCTTGATCTGGTCGAGAAAAACCTCGCGCTGGCCGATGGTGCCGGTGATCATCATGCCGGTCAGCCCGGCCAGAGTCATTTCGTGGATGCTTTTGGAGAAATCCTGCGCCTGATGGATGCCTGTATCCCGATCCATTTCGGTCGCCCAGAGGATGGCGCCAACCCAGACAATGGCGAGAATCCCCCAGATGGCCGCCGTCAGGCGAATCCAGATTTTCAGGTTGGCAAGCTTGGGCATTCTTTCCTCCTGCGGCGATTGGCCTTGATTTCCAGAAGAAATATCAATTTTGGCAAAAACCCAATTTTAACGGCGGCCCCGCCATGCCGGGCGGGTATTTGCTGCTCAGGCAGTCAAGTCTATTTGCTGAATTGTACCGACCATCCCGGTTTCCTGTAAAAAAATCCCCGTATTGCGAATCTGTCCGAGCAGTTCGTTGCTCGTCGTTTTGATGTCGAACGGCGTCGCCACCTGACTGAGCGAAATGGCGCCAACGCCTGCTGCCGCGAGCGATTGCAGTTGATCCTTGCCTGCGGCGTCGCGGCTCCAGATTTGCAACTGGCTGAAAGCCGCGTCATTTTCGTCGATCCAGCCGTTGCCGTCATCGTCGAGCCGGGCGAGTTCGGCGAAACCGTCGTTGGTGGTCGGGCCGAACAATTCGCTGCCGTTGTTGATGATGCCATCCTGATTACGGTCAAAAACGAGAAAACCGCTGCCGGGGGCGACGAAATTGATTTCTTCCATTGCGCCATCGGCATTGAGGTCGAAGCTGAAGCGTTCATTGGTGAGTGAGGCGGCGGTTCCGGCAAAGTTGAGCACCAGCGGATCAACCTTCTTCTTCGCGGCGGCATCGCCGAACGACAGGCTGAGATTGCTTTCTTCGTAGTAGGAGCGGCTCATCGAGAGATTCAACTGAAAACTGATTTCGCGGCCATCGGCGGTTTTTACCGTACCGCTTGCCGAAAAACGGGTCTGTTCGCTCTCGCCATAGCTTTCGTGGCGGGTATAGACGCCGCTCAAACCGGCGCTGGCCGGTTGTTGGGCGGCAGCCGACGTTTCGCCGCTGGCCGGGGCGTTGCCTTGCGGGCCGGGCGCTCCCGAACTGCCGCGAAAAAGCCTGATCGAACGGCCCAGCATGGCTTCGAGCATCAAGCGGAGGAGCGTCAGTTTCGGATCTTCGCCCGCCGCCGGATCGGTTGCGGCGGCGCTGGCGGCATAAGCCGTTTTACCGGCGAGCGATATGGAGACCGGATCGGCGGGTGGCTTGATCGCCGCTGCGGCGTTGGCGGCTTCCTGTTGGCTGTTTCTTTTCGATACCGTCAGGGATTCGCGCAATTCATGGCGCTGTTCGCTATGGTGGGAGGCGGCGAGTTGCAGGTTGCTGCTGGTGATAATCATGGCGCTCTCCGATTGTTCAGACGGTCAGGTCAACCTGCTGAACCGTCCCGACACCGCCGTTTTCCAGCAAAAAGACGCCGGAACTGCGAATCTGTCCGAGTAGATCATTGCTCGTCGTTTTGAGGTCGAACGGCGTGGCGATGTGGCTCAGCGAAATAGCGCCGACGCCTGCCGCCGCGAGCGATTGCAGTCGATCGTTACCTGTGGCGTCGCGGCTCCAGATTTGCAACTGGCTGAAAGCCGCGTCGTTTTCGTCGATCCAGCCGTTGCCATCATCATCGAGCGCGGCGAGTTCGGCGAAACCGTTATTGGTGGTCGGGCCAAACAGCTCGCGGCCATCATTGACGACGCCATCGCGGTTGCGGTCAAAGACGAGAAAACCGCTGCCTTGGGCGACGAAATTGATTTTTTCCATGTCGCCATCGGCATCGAGGTCAAATTCAAAACGCTCGTTGGTGAGTGACGCAGCCGTCCCGGCAAAGTTGAGAACGAGCGGGTCTTTCACGGCCTGACCAAAGTTGCCGGAAACGATGGTGAGATTGCTTTCTTCGTGCCAGGCCCGGCTCATCGACAGATCGAGCTGAAAACTGATGGCGCGACCATCGGCGGTGTTGACCACGCCGCTCGCCGAAAATTGGGTTTCTTCGATTTCCGTATAGCTCTCGCTGCGCTGATAGACGGTGGTGGCATCGGCTTCGCTCGCCAGACGGCTGCCGTCGAAAACCCGGAAGGAGCGGCCCAGCCATCTTTCGAGCATCATGCGGATCAATTCGGTTTTCGGGCTTTCGCGCACCCTGGCGCCGGTCGCCGCAGCATTATCCGCCGCCTGGGCCGCCTTGCCCGCGTTCGAGAGCGTAACCGGATCAGCCGACGATTTATGCCACAGACCCGCCACCGACACCTCACCGCTGACCTGCCGGACACTGCTCGCCCGCATCGCCAACAACGCGCCCTGACCGTTGCGCTGCGGACTGTTCTCCCGCACCGTCAGAGATTCGCTGGCTTCGTGGATTTGCTGGCTACTGTGCGCAGAAGCGAGTTGTAACTGGCTGCTGGTAATTTTCATGGGAACTTCGATCCGACCTGGTTTCTACGCCTTATTAACGGCAACAAGGCGGAAAAATTGAGGGTAGCGGCAAGGCGCGCGCCGTCAACGATGGCGGGTGCCGATGTTTTATACGGCGGCTATCTATCGCAGGAGACCGTCCATCAGCCCGCCGCCATCAAATAAAATTTCTCTCACGCGCCCTGGCGACCGCCTGGGTGCGGTTTTTGCTGCCGAGTTTGGCGTAAATCCGGCGCAGGTGGGTTTCTACGGTGTTTTCGCTGACGAATAGTTTGCGGCTCATTTCCTTGTTGGAGTGTCCTTCGGCGACGAGTCGCAGGATTTGCAGTTCGCGCTGGCTCAGATTGCCTTCCGGGGGGCCGCTGCCCCTGCCGGACAGGGCCATTGGGATGTAGGCGGCGTTCATGTCGGAGCAGGCTTTGATGAGGGCGGTCAGGTACGTCCGGGGGATGAGGTGGGAGCGCAGTTCGAGGGCTTCGAGGAGCGGCAGGAGCAGCCATGAGTCGTCGGCCAGGCTTCTGAACAGACCTTTGGGCTGGGCGCTGGCCAGGGTTCTTTCGAGCAGGGCCAGGGCCTGCGGGCGGTGGCGGGCGGCGTCGAGGGCTTGCGCCAGCAGGCAGCGCAGCCGCATGGAGCGGCGGTAGCGGTTGTGCGTTTCAGCCGCCAGAATGGCTTCCTGCAATTCGGCGATCATCGTCGAGCCGCGTCCGGAGACGAGGGCGATTCGCGCTTTGGCGATGAAGGGGTCGTCGAGATCTTCGGCGTAGGTGAAGAAGCCCTGGAATTTTTCCCAGATTTCACTGGCGGATAACAGCGACAACAGCCGGTTGGCGGCGGAGATGTCGCCAGCGCGCAGGGCGAGGCGCAGTTTGCCCTGGCGGGCGCTCGCCACCAGACGCGGAATACCGCGCGAGTCGCCGAGATCCTGAAGGAAATCGAGCGATTCCAGCGCCTGACTCTGCCTGCCGTGGCTGAAATGTATCTGGGCGGCGACGCGATAGCTGACGATCAGGTGATCCGGTATGCAGTTGTCACGAATCAGCGGCAGGTATTTGGCAAGGAGCAGTTCGGCGGAGCCGAGGTCGTTGAGTTCATACAGGGATTCGATCAGATGGGCGGCGGTGACGGCGGTCGAATTGGTGAAGCGGTGGCCGGCCTCGATGGTGTGGGCGAGGATGGTCCTGAAGCGGGTCGCCGCCTGGGCGGCGTTGCCTTGCAGCATTTCGATGGCGCCCTCGAAACACAGGCTGTAGCTCAGGCCGTGAATGGCCTGGGCCGGTTCGAGGGCGTGTTTGGCGACGCTCAGGTAGTGGAGCGCGGACTGATAGTTGCCGACCGCCATTTCCCGGTAGGCGGCGGCATTGCCGATGAGACCGGCGGCATGGGGCGAAGCCTCGGCGAACGTCGGGAAGACCTCGATGGCGGTTTCCATCGCTTCGACCAGATGGTCGGACCAGGCGCCGAGCATGACCCGGAGCACGAGCAGGTCGTGGGCGTATTTTTCGGTATTGGCGGCCGCCGACTCGATCAATTGCATGAACTGGGCCGCTTTTTTGTAGCGATGGAGAAAAACCGCCGCATAGGCCCCGGCAATCAGCAACTCCGGGCGTTGTTCGATGACGGCGATGGGCAGGCGTTTGATCCAGTCGTTGACGGTTCCCAACTGCCCGGTGCGGATGAATTCGGCGGCGCGGGATTCCATCAGGTCGGCGGCCAGTTCCGGGTCTTCTGCGGCGATGGCGTGCTCGATCGCCTGGAGTCCGCGGTTGGCCTTGTCCAGCCATTGGGCGGCGCGCCGATGCCACTCGGGCATTTTGTTTTTCGCGGCGGGCAGGCGGGCGATCTGCGTTTTGAGAAAATCACGAAAAAGCGGGTGGTAGCGGTACCAGGAGCCGTCGGCCTCGATCAGTTGCAGGAACAGATTGTCCTTGTCGGTCTGCTCGATCATTTCCAGACTGTCGCCGCGCCCGAAAACCTCGTCGCACATGCGCGGGCAAAAATCCTCAAAAAGGCTGGAGCAGATGACGAAAATACGCTGCTCTTCGGGCAGACGGCCCAGGACATCTTCGGCGAGATAGTCGGCCAGCCCGCGCGAGAAACCCGGCAAACCCGCCAGCACGGGCCTCGGGTCGGCTTGGCCGAGCAGCGCGGCGGTCGTTAGCTGAAGCGCCGCGATCCAGCCATCGGTGCTCTCCTGGAGACGGGCGAGGCCGGTTTCGTCGAGTTCCCGTTTCAGGCGGCTGCTCACGTAGGAGCGCGTTTCATCGGGCGTAAATTTGAGTTCCGGCGCTTCCAGTTCGAGCAGCTTCCCTTGCACGCGCAGGCGGCCAAGGGGCAGCATCGTTTTGTGGCGGCTGCCGAGAATCACCTTTTGTTCAGCGCCGAGGCAGGACACCAGATCCATCATGAAGGCCAGGGCTTCCGGCGCGGTGATGTGCTCGAATTCGTCGATGAACAAAGTAAACGATTCTTCGACCAGGGCAATGGCGTCGAGCAGTTCGTAAGACCAGCCGCCAATGGCCGCCGAGGCGACGCTGCTGATCGGCGGATTGGCTGGCTGCTCGCGGAGTTCGGGCAGGACATGGCCGAGACTGAGCCACAGATAATAGGCGAAGCGGCCAGGATCGTTGTCGGACGGCTCCAGGGTCAGCCAACCGACAGCCGCACCCTGTCCGGCGAGGCGATGGTACAGCAGCGCCATTGCCGATGATTTGCCGTAACCCGCCGGAGCGCTGACGAGAACGAGATTGGCCAGGCTCGCCGCAATCCGGCGGCAGAATTGATCGCGCGGCGTCAGCCCCTGCGCCACGCCCGGCGGTTTGAGTTTGAGCGAGTTCTGGCGGGAAGAACGCGACGGAGCGGAAGGTAGTTGCATCGACTCTCCCGATGAGTTGCGGTGAGACAGACGCCACACCCGGTGATTTTGCCAGCGCAGCATCCGACACGGGCTTCAAGCGACCGAAACGGTCATCTATCGACCTCTGTCATTGACCAGTCTACTGGTTGTTGCATGACGACGGCAATCACGGATTTCCGTGCACCGGCCTCCCCCGATTTTTACCGGATCTCCGCGATTGAGGCAGCAGCGGGGCGCAGCCAGAATTCGCCCCATCAGCCAAGGGCATGAGCGGCGCGCCGCCCAAGCCATACGACGCGATAACCGGAGAACATCAATGAACCAGACTGAAACCACCTGCGCCGCGCCCAGACTCGGCCCGCTCGGCGCTGAGCCGCCGCTGTCGGAAACGGCGGCGATGTTCCAGGAAAGCGTGCACCGCTACGCCGCCGAAATCATGCGCCCGGTCGGCGTCGCGCTCGACCGGCTTTCCCCGGAGGAGGTCATGGCTCCGGCTTCGCCCTATTGGGCGGCGCGGCGCAAATTTGTCGAACTCGGCTTTGGCGTCGATGAACTGCTCGCCTTTGCGCCCGCCGAGCGCGCCCGGATGATGTCGATCCTCTACGAAGAGCTGGGCTGGGGCGATGCCGGGCTGGCCATTTCGTATGGCGTCTGCCAACTGCCGCAGTACATGTGCGCGGTGCTTGGTCGCATGGATCTCTATGCCCGCTACCCGAGTTCAATGATGGGCTGCTGGGCCATCACCGAGCCGGATCACGGCTCCGATTCGCTCGACCCGAACCGGATGCTGTTCCATCCCGATGGTAACTATGGCCGCCCCAACTGCATCGCCACGATCAAAAAGGATGAAGTCGTCATCAACGGCCAGAAATCGGCCTGGGTCTCGAACGGCTCGATTGCCGAGGTGTGTATCCTTTATTGCGCCGCCGACAGCGGCGGCGGGCCGGACCCCGGCAGAGGCTGCGTGGTCATCGTCCCGCTCGACGCCCCAGGCATTTCGCGCGGCAAGCCGCTCGATAAAATGGGCCAGCGCTCGCTCAATCAGGGCGAAATCTTTTTCGACAATGTCCGCCTGCCCCAAGACCACATCATCGCCGGGCCGGAGAGCTTCCAGAAAGCCACCTACCTCATTCACACCGTCGCCAACGGCCTGATGGGCGGCGTGTTCACCGGCCTTGCCCGCGCCGCCTACGAAATGGCGCTCTCTTACGCGCTCGAACGCCGCCAGGGCGGTGTGCCGATCATCCGCCATCAATCGGTGGCGCAGCGCATTTTTCATATGTTCCGCAAGGTCGAAGCGGCGCGGGCGCTGACGCAGCGCGTCATTCTCTACAACATGGTGGCCGATGCCCCGGCGCTCCAGGCGGCGATGGCCGTCAAGGTCACCGCCACGCAAACGGCTTTTGAAGTCGCCAGCGAGGCGCTGCAAATTTTCGGTGGCAACGGGCTGACCCGCGAATACCCGATCGAAAAGCTGCTGCGCGACGCGCGGGCCTCGCTGATCGAAGATGGCTGCAACGAAATCCTGGCGATCAAGGGCGGCGGCTATCTGGCGGATTCATCGCGCTTGTGAAACGGACAGCGACCCATGAGCCAAGGCAACCAACTGATACTGGCCAACCTGATTGCCAGCCGGGCGGAACAGGAACCGGACAAGGTGATCCTGATCTTCGAGAACGGCAATCAGGCCGATGAAACCCGCACCTATCGGGAGTTATGGCAGCGCGGCCGCCAAATCGCCCAGGCGCTCTGCGACGAGGGGATGGAAAAAGGCGATTTCTTCGCCATCCTCCTGCAAAACCATCCTGAATTCGTCGACGCCATGGTCGGCGCTTCGATCACCGGCGCGATTTTCGTCCCGATCGACCCGCGCGCCAGAGAAGACAAGCTGCTCTACATGTTGCGGCATTCCGGCTGCAAAGGCGTCATTTGCGCCGATTACACCCTTGCCGCGCTGCTCGATGTCCGCAGCAGGCTGCCCAATTTGCAGTGGATCTGGGTGCTGGGGGCGGAAAGCGCCCCGGCCAGACGCCTGGGCGACAAGCGCATCCGCACCCTGCGGGACATCTACAGCAGCGCCGTCGCCGCCGTCGAAACCGCCGTGACCGACCCCGCCGAGCCGATGGAGATCATGTATACCTCCGGCACCACCGGCGACCCCAAAGGCGTCGTCATCAGCCACGCCCGTTGGGGGACGGTCGGCAGTTGGCACCACTGGCTTGGCTATCGGCCCGATGATCGCCCTTACAGCGGGCTTTCGCTGACCCACGGCAACGCCCAGCTCGTCACCCTGGCCTGCGCGCTGACGCTCGGCATGTGCGCCGTGTTCAGCCGCAAATTCACCAAAAACCGGCTGTGGGACATTGCCCGCAAATACCGCTGCACCGTCTTCAACCTCTTGGGCGGCATGACCACGGCCATCTACAGCGAGCCGCCGAGGCCCGATGATGGCGACAATCCGGTCCGCTATGTCATCAGTTCCGGGATGCCAGCGGCGATCTGGGAAGACTTCGAGCGCCGCTTCAAGGTCGATATTCTCGAATTCTATGGCGCGGTCGAAGGCGGCATGATGATCAAGCCGGTTGGCGAAGGGCCGATCGGCAGCATCGGCAAGCCGCCGCCCTTTCTCAAGGCGCGGCTGGTCGATGAATACGGCGCTGATGTTCCGGCGGGCGCGCAGGGCGAAATCATCTTCCAGCCAGCCGACGGCTCGGCGCCCGTGGTCAATTATTTGTACAACCCCGAAGCCTCGCAAAAAAAGGTGCACGGGGGCTGGATGCGCATGGAAGACATCGGGCATCAGGACAAAAACGGCTGGTTCTTTTTCGATTTTCGCGTTGGCGGCGCGATCCGGCACAACGGCGAATTCATCAATCCGGCGCTGGTGGAAAAAATCCTCGCCGAGAGCCAGGCGGTCAGCGATGTCTTCGTCTACGGCGTCAAGGCGGCCTCGGGCGCGCCGGGTGAGAAGGATGTCGTCGCCGCCATCGTCCCCTCGCCCGCCTGCGGCCAGAACGGGCCGGACATCGGGGCGCTGGCCGCGCTGTGCCGGGAACGGCTCGAAGCCAACGCCGTGCCAGCCTATTTCCAGATCCTCAGCGAGATTCCCAAGACCGCTTCGGAAAAGCCGATCGAGCGCCTGCTGGTCGGCAATTTCAACGCCGGTCTCGACAACGTTCATGCAGCGGCCTTGCTGCCGCTCGCCATCAAATAGGAGACGACGATGGACAAGCAATACCCGGTGGTCATTTATGGCGCCAGCGGCTATACCGGCAAGTTGACGGCCTGGAAGCTCGCCGAGCGCGGCATTCCCTTCATCGCCGCCGGACGCCATGCCGGGCGGCTCGAACACGAGCTGGCGCAACTCCCGGAACTCGCGGGCCATGATTACCGCTGCGTCGCCGTCGAGCACAGCAAAGAGGCGCTGACCCGGCTGTTTCGCGGACGCCAGGCGGTGATCAATGTCGTCGGCCCCTTCATGCAGCTCGGCGGCCCCGTGGTCGAAGCCTGTCTCGACGCGGGCTGCCATTATTTCGACACGACCGGCGAAAGCGACTGGATGTTTCATCTCAAACACCAGTATGGCGAACGCTTTGCCGCAAGAGAGCTGATTCTTTGCCCGGCCAACGCCTACATGTGGGCCGAGGGCCAACTGGCGGCTGAAATCGCCCTCGAAACACCGGGCATCGACTCGCTCAACATCGTTTATCTCGCTGATTCGGCGGTCAGCGTCGCCTCGACCAAATCCTTTCTGCGCATGTGCACGAAGCCGCAATACTTCATCGAAAATCATCAACTCAAGCCGTGGGAATACGCCAAAGCCTTTCAGGTGCTCGTTCCCGGCGAGCACGAACTCCTCAACGCCCTGCCCTGGAGCGGGGGCGGCGAGCCGGTGTGGTACGAAAATGACCCCCGTGTGCGGAACTGCAAGACGCTCGTTTCCTTCCGCAATCAGGTCGCTTTCAACGCCATTATCGGTTTGTTGCAGAAGTTTGAAAGCGAGTGCCGCCACCTGGCCCCCGCAGAACAGGAAGAAGTCACCAACCAGTGGGGCGGCGACTTCACCAGCGCCGAGCCGGGCCGCGAAGACCCTGATTTGAATCGCAGCACGCTCTCCTGTCACGCTCGCGGCAGAACCCGGTCGACCAGCGTCGTTCTGCGCGGCAATTCGGCCTATATCCAGACCGGCGTACTCGGCGCGGAAGCCGCCCGGCGCGTCCTGCGCCGCCAGTTTGACGCGGTCGGCTT
>JAITWU010000231.1 GCA_031285115.1 Azonexus sp.
GGCGCTAACCGGTTATATCCCGCAGCGCATCGGCCAGCGCCACACATTCCGCCTCGCTGCCAATCGTGATCCGCAAAAATTGCTCGATGCGCGGTTGTTTGAAGTGGCGGACGATGATATTGCGTTGCCGCAGCGCCTGCGCCAGTTGGTCTGCGTCGTGCTGCGGGTGGCGGGCGAAGATGAAGTTGGCGGCGGAAGGCAGCACGGCAAAGCCGAGGGTGGTCAGTCGCGCGGTCAGCCGTTCGCGGCTGGCGATGACTTGCTGGCAGGCGGCCTGGAAATAATCTTCGTCTTCGATGGCGGCGACAGCGCCGACGAGGGCGAGGCGGTCGAGTGGGTAGGAGTTGAAGCTGTTTTTGACGCGCTCCAGAGCTTCGATCAGATCCGGGTGGCCGATTGCGTAGCCGACGCGCAGACCGGCCAGCGAGCGCGATTTGGAGAGGGTGTGGACGACCAGCAGGTTGTCGTGGCGGGCAGTGAGCGGAATGGCGGATTCACCGCCAAAGTCGATATAAGCCTCGTCGATGACGACCACCGCATCGGGATTGGCGGCGGCGATGCGCTCGATGGCGGCAAGCGGCAACAGGCGACCGGTCGGCGCGTTGGGGTTGGCGAGGATGACGCCGCCGTTGGCGGGGCCGCAATAATCATCGGGATTGACGGAAAAATCGGCAGCGAGCGGCACGGCGCGGTGTTTGATGCCGTAGAGACCGCAGTAAACCGGGTAGAAACTGTAGGTGATGTCGGGGAAGAGAATTGGCGCTGCGTGTTTCAGGAGCGCCATGAAGATGTGCGCCAGCACTTCGTCCGAGCCGTTGCCAACAAAGACCTGTTGCGGCGCGACGGCGTAGCGTCTGGCGATGGCGGCTTTGAGCAGGTCGGCGTTGGGGGCGGGATAGAGGCGCAAGCGCCCGCCGTCGTCGCCGAGTTCAGCGCGGATAGCAGCCAGCACCCTGGGCGAGGGCGGGCAGGGGTGTTCGTTGGTGTTGAGCTTGATGAGGTTAGCGATTTTCGGCTGCTCGCCCGGCACATAGGGGGTGAGATCGCGGACGGTCTGGCTCCAGAAGCGGCTCATAAGACTGACTCAGGGGATTTTTGCGCGGTTTGGCTGGGGGCAAAATGGTATCATGCCCGCTTTGCTCCCCGGCTTTACTCCCCATTTTGCAGCCTTTTTGAAAAAACCTTCCATGCGGCAAGCTGAAATCACCCGTAACACGCTGGAGACGCAGGTGACTGTCCGTCTCGATCTCGATGGAACCGGCCAGGGCAAATTCGCCACCGGCGTTCCCTTTCTCGATCACATGCTCGACCAGATCGCCCGGCATGGGTTGCTCGACCTCGACATCGCCGCTACCGGCGATTTGCATATCGACGCCCATCACACGGTCGAAGACATCGGCATCACGATCGGTCAGGCGCTGGCTAAAGCCTGGGGCGACAAAAAAGGGCTGGGCCGCTACGGGCACAGTTATGTGCCGCTCGATGAGGCGCTCTCAAGGGTGGTGATCGACCTCTCGGGCCGTCCCGGTTTGCAGTTCAATGTCGAATTTACGCGCTCGTCGGTCGGCCAGTTTGATGTCGAACTGGTGGCCGAGTTTTTTCAGGGCCTCGTCAATCACGCCGGGATGACGCTGCACATCGACAACCTGCGCGGTAAGAACGCCCACCATCAGATCGAGACCATTTTCAAAGCCTTTGGCCGGGCGCTGCGCATGGCGGTAACGCCCGATCCGCGCATGAGCGGGGCGCTGCCGTCGACCAAGGGCATGTTGTGAGCATTGCCGTCATCGACTACGGCATGGGCAATCTGCGCTCGGTGTCGAAGGCGCTCGAACATGTGGCGGGCAAGACGCCGGTGGTGGTCACGGCAGACCCCGCCGTCGTCGCCGCCGCCGAGCGGGTGGTTTTTCCCGGTCAGGGCGCGATGCCGGATTGTATGCGCGAGCTGGAAGCCCGTGGCCTCTCGGCGGCGGTGCTGGCGGCGGCGCGGCAAAAGCCCTTTCTCGGCATCTGCGTTGGCGAGCAGATGTTGTTCGAGCATAGCGAAGAAGGCGGCGTCGATGGTCTGGGCGTTTTTCCCGGCCTCGTCCGCCGCTTTCCTGACGAGCGCATGGTCGATGCTGCGGGCGAACGGCTCAAAGTGCCGCACATGGGCTGGAACAATGTGCGGCAGCAGCCTCATGCGCTGTGGGCGGGCATTGCCGACCAGGCGCGTTTTTATTTTGTGCACAGCTACTACGCCGCGCCCGCCACCCCGGCGCTAACGCTGGCGACGAGCGATTACGGTCTGCCCTTTACCTGTGCCGTGGGGCGAGATAATATTTTCGCGGTTCAATTCCACCCTGAAAAAAGCGCCCGCGATGGGCTGCAACTTCTGAAAAACTTTGTCGCGTGGCGGCCCTGAGTTGTCATCTGGTGCGCAACTTCTGGCTTCCCCACCGCGTTTTCTCCTGATTCGCCATGCTCCTCATCCCCGCAATCGACCTCAAAGACGGACAATGCGTCCGCCTCAAACAGGGCCTCATGGAAGAGGCCACCGTGTTTTCCGACAGCCCAGCCAGACAGGCGCGACATTGGCTCGACCAGGGCGCGCGGCGGCTGCATCTGGTTGACCTCAACGGCGCGTTCGCCGGCAAGCCGAAGAATGCGGCGGCGATCAAGGCCATTCTGGCGGAAGTCGGCGGGCAAATTCCGGTGCAGCTCGGCGGCGGCATCCGCGACCTCGACACCATCGAAGCCTGTCTCGACGGCGGTTTGTCCTACGTCATCATCGGCACTGCCGCCGTCAAAAATCCCGGTTTCCTGCACGACGCCTGCGTCGCCTTTCCCGGCCACATCATCGTCGGGCTGGACGCCAAAGACGGCAAAGTGGCGACCGATGGCTGGTCAAAGCTGACCGGCCACGATGTCGTCGATCTCGGCAAAAAATACGAGGATTACGGCGTCGAATCCATCATCTACACCGATATTGGCCGCGACGGCATGTTGACCGGCCTCAATATCGAGGCCACCGTGCATCTGGCGCAGGCGCTGACCATTCCCGTGATTGCCTCCGGCGGGCTGTCTTCGCTCGACGACATCAGGGCGCTGTGCGCCGTCGAAGGCGAGGGCGTGATCGGCGCCATTGCTGGCCGCGCGGTGTACGACGGCTCGCTCGACTTCAAGGCGGCGCAGAAACTTGCGGATGATCTGGCGTGAAAGCACGAGCCGTCGTCTGGGGTTGCGCAGGTCAAACCCGGCGTGACGGTGTTTGCGCAGGCGACCGTTCTTTTGATGGGTTTCGCTGGCGCTCTACCCATCCTACAATCCTTCGCGGGCTAACCCGCTGAAACCTGATCCCTGAAACCCGAACCCCGAACCCCGAACCCCGAACCCCGAACCCCGAACCCCGAACCCCGAACCCCGAACCCCGAACCCCGAACCCCGAACCCCGAACCCTGCAAAACCATGCTCGCCAAACGCATCATTCCCTGTCTCGACGTGACCGCTGGCCGCGTCGTCAAGGGCACCAATTTCGTCGACCTGCGCGATGCTGGCGACCCGGTTGAAATCGCCCGCCGTTACGATGAGCAGGGGGCCGATGAACTGACTTTTCTCGACATCACCGCTTCCTCCGACCAGCGCGACATCATCCTGCATATTGTCGAAGCCTGCGCCGAGCAGGTTTTTATCCCGCTCACCGTCGGCGGCGGCGTGCGCAAGGTCGAAGATGTGCGGCGTCTCCTCAACGCCGGGGCCGATAAAGTTTCGATCAATACGGCGGCGGTGCAAAATCCCGATCTGGTGCTGGCCGCTTCCAGCAAGGTCGGCGCGCAGTGCATCGTCGTCGCCATCGACGCCAAGCAGGTCGGCCCCGACGAATGGCACGTCTTTACGCACGGGGGCCGCAACGATACCGGGCTGGACGCGATTGCATGGGCGAAAAAAGTCGAGGCGCTCGGCGCGGGTGAAATTCTGCTCACCAGCATGGACCGCGACGGCACCAAAAACGGCTTCGATCTGGCGCTCACGCGCCGCGTCGCCGAGGCGGTGCGGATTCCGGTCATTGCTTCCGGCGGCGTCGGCAATCTGCAACATCTCGCCGATGGCGTCAGCGAAGGCCGCGCCGACGCGGTGCTGGCCGCTTCCATCTTCCATTTCGGCGAATACACCGTGCGCGAGGCCAAGGAATACATGGCGGCGCGCGGCATTGAAGTGCGTCTGTAATGGCTGATCTCGATCATGCCCAGCCGTGGCTCGCCGCCCTCAAATGGGACGCCGACGGCATGATCCCGGCCATCGCCCAAACGGCGGACGGCGCGGTCGTCATGTTCGCCTGGATGAATCGTCAGTCCTTGATGGAAACGGTAAAAGGCGGCTACGCGGTATACTGGTCGCGTTCCCGTCAGCGGCTGTGGAAGAAGGGCGAAGAATCAGGGCATGAGCAAAAAGTGTTGTCGATCCGCACCGATTGCGATGGTGATGTGTTATTGCTGGCAATTGAGCAGATTGGCGGCATCGCCTGCCACACCGGGCGGAAAAGCTGTTTTTTCAATGAATTACATGGGGAGCATTGGGTTGCCGCCGAGCCGGTATTAAAAAACCCAGAGGACATTTACGCAAAATGAGCACACACGACATCCTGCATCGCATTTCCGACACCCTGGCCTCGCGCCGCAACGCCGACCCGGAAACCTCCTATACCGCCAAGCTGTTTTCCCAGGGGCCGGATTCCATCCTCAAAAAAATCGGCGAAGAATCCGCCGAACTGATCATGGCCGCCAAGGATGGCAAAAAACTCAATATCGTCTGGGAATCGACCGATGTGATTTATCACATCCTCGTCCTGCTCGCCTTCTACGGCCTGTCGATTGAAGACGTCTCGCAGGAAATGCGCCGCCGCGAAGGTATTTCCGGCATCGCCGAAAAAGCGGCGCGGGACAAAAAATGAGCGACTGCATCTTCTGCCGCATTGTCGCCGGTGAAATTCCCTGCCGCAAAGTCTATGAAGACGACGACATGCTGGCCTTCCACGACATTTCACCAATGCGTCCGGTGCATGTCCTTGTCATCCCCAAAAAGCACATCGCCTCGCTCACGGCGGCAACGCCGGAAGACGCCCCGACGCTGGGCCGGATGCTTGCCAAGGCCAGCGAAATCGCCGTCACCGCAGGCAGCGCCGACGGTTTCCGGCTTATCATCAACACCGGTCGGGTGGGGCATCAGGAAGTCCCGCACCTGCACCTTCACATCGTCGGCGGACCGGACCCGGTCGGCCCCATGCTTAAACCGATCTAGGAGAACATCATGGGCAGCTTTTCCATCTGGCACTGGCTGATCGTTCTGGTCATCGTCATGCTCGTTTTCGGCACCAAAAAACTGCGCAACATCGGTCAGGATCTGGGCGGCGCGGTCAAGGGCTTCAAAGAGGGCATGAAAGAAGCCAATGCCGAGGCCAAACCGGCCCCGGAAGCGGTAACGCCGAAAGTCGGCGAAACCATTGATGTCGAAGTCAGGGAAAAGACGACCAGCTCGTAAGTTGGCTCGCTGACCACAGAACCCCATGTTTGACATCGGCTTTTCCGAACTGATCGTCATCGGCATCGTCGCCCTGGTCGTCATCGGGCCGGAGCGCCTGCCGCGCGTCGCCCGCACCGTCGGCCACCTGCTTGGCCGGGCGCAGCGTTACGTCAATGATGTCAAATCCGACATCAACCGCGAAATTCAGTTGGACGAACTGAAAAAACTCCAGTCGCAAGTCGCCGAATCGGCGCATGGCATCGAAGGCTTTGTGCGCAAGGAACTCGATTTCACCCGCAACGCCATTGAAGAACCGCTCAAAACCGCCGCCAGCGAAATCGAGGCCCTCAAAGACACCGACGCCGCGCCGCCAGTTACGGAAAACCCGGTCGAACCCCCGGCCAAACCCACCGCATGAAGATCGCGCGACACACACTCACAACCGGGGCTGTTTTCTGGACGCCTGCATGAGACCAACGCCTGGCAGCCTGCCCAACCCGATCGTCCCTCTCCCCTCGCGGGAGAGGGAAAGAGGGAGAGGGGGCTGCGCATGAACGAATCAACGCCAGAATCAGTGTCGGATACGCCCGCCGAAGAATCCTTCATCTCGCATCTGATCGAACTGCGCACCCGCCTGATGCGCAGCCTGATCGCCATCGGCGTCGTTCTCGTCGCCCTCTGTCTTTACCCCGGCCCCGGTCGAATCTACGACTTCCTCGCCGCGCCGCTCACCGCGGCCCTGCCGGAAGGCTCAAAAATGCTCGCCATCGGCGTCATCACGCCCTTCATGGTGCCGCTCAAAGTCACGGTCATGGTCGCCTTCATCGTCGCCCTGCCCTTCATTCTTTATCAAATCTGGGCCTTCGTCGCCCCCGGTCTTTACGCCCATGAGCGCCGCCTCGGTCTGCCGCTGATCATTTCCAGCTCCCTCCTCTTTTTGCTCGGCATGGCCTT